>NZ_LZGR01000073.1:0-213149 GCF_001690255.1 Gilliamella sp. App2-1 | reverse complement strand
ATATATATAGTTATATTTATTTTATTTGAATTAAGTTGGGCTAATTTAGGATAGTTAGTAAAACAAAAAATTACTAACTAATTCCAGCCACAAAATATTACTTAGAGGCCATATAAATGAATATTTCACTCATTTCTCCAGAGGTCGCTTCTTCTGATAACGAACCTATGATTATATCGGCATCACTCAAATCCCCATCAGTGAAAGTAACAGAACTTCATCATCACTCGAGAGGACAACTAGCTGGTACATTACAAGGTTTAATTTCAATTGAAGTGGAAAGTAGTCAATGGGTAATACCCGCAACTCATGGTATATGGATACCTCCAGATACACAGCATTCTCTTCTCGGATCACATGGGCCATTCCACGGATGGAGTATCTATATACAAAAAAGCGAATGTAATAATCTGCCGAATAAACCCTGCATGCTAGAATTATCTAGTCTATTGCGTGAAGCAATTACCCGAACCATGACATGGAATAATTCAGAATTGCAACCCGAGCATAAGCGATTGATGGCAGTGATTGTCGACGAGATTAGTATAATCCCTCAAGTTGAGATAGCACTCCCAATGCCAAAAGATATTCGTTTGTTAAAAATTGCTTTAGCTTTGTCTAATAATCCTAGTGACGATAGAAACATTAATGAATGGAGCGTTTGGGCTGGGATTTCTCGACGCTCATTAACTCGTCGATTTACAAATGAAACTGGATTTAATTTCACAGAATGGCGACAGAAACTACGTATGTTAAAAGCTTTAGAGTTGCTTGTTGCGGGCAGACCTATCACAGAAATTTCTTTAAATTTAGGTTATGATAATATTAGTGGTTTTATTGCTATTTTCCGTCGAAATTTCGGGGTAACTCCAAGTAATTATCAAAAAGCGATGAGAAATAACCACCCATGGAGAAACTTTAATGACACTATCATTTAAAATGATAATTATATTAATGATAAATTAGGGCGTGTTGATCTTTCGTGATTATTTTTTAGACGGCATGATGTGAGTTATAATAATTCTGCAAAAAACAACCCTAACTCGATTCATCATGCCAAGAACAATGCTAACAGATAAACGGTGGGAAAAGCTACTACAAATAATGAAAAATACCGGCCGAGTTTATAATAAATCCGAGCATCGGATGACGTTTGAAGGGCTCCTTTTCCGAATGAGAACCGGTATTCCTTGGCGAGATTTGCCAGAAGAGTTTGGTGAATGGAGCACCGTCTATAGACGATTTAATTTGTGGTCTAAAAAAGGAATATTAGTTGATATTTTCAAACATTTATCACAACTAGCGGATTTTGAATGGGTGTTCCTAGATGGCTCGATTATCAGGGCTCATCAACATAGTACAGGTGCTGCAACGGAGCATTCCGAGCAAATAGATCAGAGCTGTGGTGGTCATTCAACTAAAATTCATCTTGCGGTTGATAGTGGTGGTTTGCCTATTTGTTTTGAGCTTTCTGAAGGACAACGACATGATATCACTTATGCAGAAAACCTAGTTGGAAAGCTCGATGAAGTGAATACAGTAATAGCCGATAAAGGTTATGACAGCGAGCATTTTCGGTGCTTTGTTCGTCAAAAAGGCGGACGAATGGTGATTGCTAAACGTAATTATGGTAAGGATATAGATAAAAGCAGTATGGATAGGTGCCTTTATCGCTATCGTCATTTAGTCGAGAATGCCTTTGCTAGAATCAATAAATATCGTTCAATATCAACTAGATACGATAAATTAGAAAGGAATTATGCCAGTATGGTATAACTGGCATTTATGTTAATGTGGCTGCCAATGTATTGTTGAGAAATTTATGTACAGTAAAGATCAACAGCCCCTAATATTTTTTTGATATAGATAATTTTTTGTGTCGTAAAAACTAGCTAATTCACTCATCTAATGTTGCTTCGCCTACTCCAAAATGTTTAGCTAACTCGCCAATAAAAAGGTAGGCATTGGTTAAGGCACAATTTACCAATTGTTGTTTTAAACTGTCCTTTAAATTTTTTAACTATAATATGTTTCCGTCTATGATTTTTTGTGATATTTGTTCATTTTGAGGAAGAAAACCAATCTTTTATAAATAATTAACCAACAACCTATTATTTTGTGAGAATTTGTGGTAAAAAGTGGGGGTTAGTGGTAAAAATAGATTATTTAATTAACTTGATAATTTATATTAAATAAAAATTAACAAGAAATTTATAAATAATGGTACTTTCATGTTTAGTGGTGCAATTTCGGTCAATTTAGATAATAAAGGACGGTTAGCAATTCCTACTCGTTACCGTGAATCTTTGTCTGAAGGTATGGTTTGCACAATTGGTTTATACCATTCTTGTTTGACGCTTTATTCTCTGTCTGAATGGAAATGTATCGAACAACAGCTTGCAACATTATCAACGATTGTAGAAGCTGAACGTAGAATTAAGCGATTGTTATTGGGTTATGCAACTGAGTGTTTGATGGACAGTTCAGGTCGAATTTTATTGCCACCTTCGTTACGTACTTATGCAAAATTAGAAAAAAATACAATGTTTGTTGGTCAATCTAATAAATTTGAAATTTGGGATGAGGCGATTTGGTATCAACAAATTAACGATGATATTGCTGCATTACCAACCGATATTGAAAACTTATCAGATAATTTGAAAAGTTTAACTATTTAATTATAAGAGTAAAAGATTGATGGATTATCAACATACAACTGTTTTATTAAACGAAGCTATAAAAGCATTAAATATAAAAAAAGATGGTATTTATGTTGATGGTACCTTTGGACGGGGAGGTCATTCTCGTTTAATACTTGACCAACTTGGTGCACAAGGTCGGTTGATTGCTATTGATCGTGATGAGCGTGCTGAGCAAGTTGCTTTACAGATAACAGATCCTCGATTTGCTTTTATTCGTGGTGAGTTTTCAAATATGTACCAATATATTGATAAACTTGAACTAATGGGTAAGATTGATGGCATCTTGTTAGACCTTGGTGTTTCATCGCCACAACTTGATGACCCCGAAAGGGGATTTTCTTTTATGCGTGATGGACCACTTGATATGCGTATGAATAACCATAAAGGTTTAACAGCAAGTGAATGGTTACTCAGCAGTGATGAAGACGATATCGCGTGGGTCTTAAAGACATTTGGTGAAGAGAAATTTGCCAAGCGTATTGCTCGAGCGATCGTGGAGCAAAATAAAGTTTCGCCGATCACCCGTACTTTGGAGTTGGCTAATTTAATTGAAAAAGCAACACCAAGAAAAGATAAAAATAAGCATCCAGCTACACGTAGTTTTCAGGCTATTCGAATTTATATTAATAGTGAATTGGAAGAAGTTGAGCAAGCATTAACTGGCAGTTTATCCTTGCTTGCAAATCAAGGAAGATTAGCGGTTATTAGCTTTCATTCTTTGGAAGATAGAATTGTAAAGCAATTTATTAGTAAACAAAGTAAAGGTCCAGATTTACCTGTTCGATTGCCACTAACTGTGCAACAAATTAAAGAATATGGTGGTGCTAAATTAAAATCGCTTGGCAAAATTAAGCCTAATACTATTGAAATTAATAATAACCCTCGTTCTCGAAGCGCAATATTAAGGGTAGCAGAAAGGAAAAATGAATAGCAACCAAAACAATGATAATTTTCGAGATAAAACTTATATTGATAAAGATATTCAAAAAAGACCAAGTAAAAGTTTATTTGGTTTAATTATTGGTGATTTATTCAGACATCAAAAAATTTCATTGTTATTACTGGTAATGATTATTATTTCTGCTGGTGCTGTATTAATAACAACGCAACAGGTTCGTAAACAGTTATTTGAGCGTGAGCAACTTTTATTAGAACAAGATGTATTAGAAAGTGAATGGCGGAATTTAGTTATTGAAGAAAATGTTCTTGCAGATCCAAAACGTGTTGAAGAGAAAGCTAAGAGTCAATTAGGTATGTCTTATGTGACCCCACAAAATGAAACAGTTATTGTGATAAAGAGTAAATAATGAAACCTGTCACTAAATATAAAAAAGGCAAAACTAAAAAGGCTTCAAGAACCAATAAAGCTAATAAGTTGAATAGTAAAAAACAATTTTTTACACCAAATCGTTTTTATATTGTATATGGTCTTATTATTTTGGCGATTATGTGCCTTATTGTTCGAATGACATTGCTGCAAATTATTGAACCGGATAAACTCATTGCCGAAGGTAATAAGCGTTCACTTCGTCACCAAGAAATGGATGCACCAAGAGCAATGATCACCGATCGTAATGGGCGTGCGTTAGCAGTAAGTGTGCCAATGTTTGATGTTTGGGCGGATCCTAAAATTGTTGTACAAAAAGGGGGGATTAAAGCGGATGATATCAGGTGGCAAGGGTTAGCCCAAACGCTGAAAATTCCAATGTCAACACTAGAACAAAAATTAGGTAATTCGTCAATGAGGTTTGTTTATTTATCTAAACAAGTAACGCCAACAATTTCTGACTATTTAAAAAAACTAAAATTACCAGGAATTTCATTTGCGAAAACATCTAAACGTTATTATCCAGCAGCTGAAAATATAGCTCAATTAATTGGTTTAACAGATATTGATGAAAATGGTACTGAAAAAGGTTCTGAGGGTATCGAAAAAAGTTTCAATAAATGGCTAATTGGTGAATCTGGGCAAAGAATAGTAAGACGTGACCGAATTGGTCGCGTAATTGAAGAATTAGAACGTACAGAAAGTGAAACAGCATCGGATTTAACATTAAGTATAGATGCACGTTTACAATCGCTAGTATATAGTGAACTTAGTCAAGCTGTTGAATTTAACAAAGCAGATAGTGGAACAGCGGTATTAATTGATGTACATACGGGTGAGATTTTAGCGATGGCAACCAGTCCATCTTATAATCCTAATAATCGTTCATCAATTGATTATAATTTATTGAGAAATAGAGCTGTTACTGATGCGTTTGAGCCAGGTTCTACGGTTAAACCTTTAGTGGTAATGGCAGCTTTAGAAAAGAAAATAGCTAATTTAAATACCATTATTGACACTAGACCATTTTATGTTAATCGCTATGAAATTAAGGATGTGTCATATCAAAAAGCACTCAATTTGGCTGGTATCTTGGAAAAATCAAGTAATGTTGGTGTAAGTAAATTAGCTTTACAAATGCAGCAGGGCGATCTTGTAGAGTTCTATAGCCGCTTTGGATTGGGTCAACCAACGGGGTTAGGTTTAGGTGGTGAGGTTAGTGGCTCAATTGCAGCTGATAGAACCAGAAAATGGGCTGATATTGAACGAGCGACATTTGCATTTGGGTATGGGTTAAGTGTTACACCATTACAGCTAGCAAGAGCTTATGCGACCATTGGTAGTTATGGAATTTATCGACCGGTATCAATTTTAAAAGTCACAGAGCCTGTAAAAGGTCAACGTGTAGTAGCTGAAAAAGTAGCTAAAACAGTCGTTCAATTAATGGAAGCGGTGGCTGTTACTGGGGGAGGTACTAAAGCTTCGGTTCCTGGTTACAGTGTGGGGGTTAAAACAGGAACAGCGAAAAAGTTATCTGGTGGGCGGTATGTTAATCAATATTTAGCGTATACCGCAGGTATTGCCCCTGCAACAGAGCCAAAATATTCTCTTGTCGTTGTGATTGATAACCCAAAAGCAGGTCAATATTATGGCGGGTCGGTTTCTGCACCTGTTTTTAGCCGAATTATGGGCGGTGTTCTTAGAACGATGAATATAAAACCAGATCGCCAAGTTGATGGCCAAATGATTATTTATTAATAGGTGGAAATGATGGCTACAAGCTCATTTAAAACATTATTTGAATTATTAGGTGGAAGTCGTCATCTAAAATTAGACAATTTTTCGCTTAATCATTTGTGTATTGATAGTCGTAAAGTGGGAAAAAACGATGTGTTCGTTGCTATCAAAGGTCATACGGTTGATGGACGAACATTTATTCCCCAAGCCATTTCAGCAGGCGCAGCTGTTATCTTAATTGAAACAAAGAGAAAATCAAATGATCTAAAAATTGACTATCTTAAAAAAGATAATAAACCTATAATCCCACAAATCAGTGTTTTTCAACTTTCGCAACGTTTATCATTAATTGCCAATGATTTTTATCATTTTCCATCGAAAAATTTATCGGTTATTGGCGTAACAGGGACTAATGGAAAAACAACAGTTACTCAGCTTATTGCTCAATGTACAACATTACTTAATGACAAAACGGCTATTTTAGGTACCATTGGTAACGGAATTTATAATCAAATTGAGCCATCAGCTAATACGACAGCTTCAGCAATAGATGTGCAAACATTATTAGCTGATTTTGTAAAAAAACAGGTCAAAGTTGTGTCCATGGAGATTTCTTCTCACGGACTTGCAATGGATCGGGTGAAAGGACTAAATTGTGTAGCTACCGTATTTACCAATTTAAGTCGTGATCATCTTGATTACCATAAAACCATGAGTAAATATGCAAAAGCAAAATGGTCCTTATTTACTCCTGATGAAAAAGAAAAAAAAGTTTTAACTGCCGGTAAATCAATTATTAATTATGATGACAAATATGGTAAACGTTGGATTGAAAAACTTCCTCAAGTGACAGCAGTATCATGCCAACCTAAGACATTGCGCCGATTAAAAACATTAAATATACCTTATGTTGGGGTTTCTATGATTGATTACCACGATAAAGGAGCCCAAATTCATATGGAATCAAGTTGGGGAAATGCCATTATTCATAGCCGATTGTTAGGCGAATTTAATGTTTCAAATCTATTATTAGCTATAGCTACGCTTTTAACATTGGAGTTCCCATTTTTTGCGGTAATTAATATGGCTTCTTTTTTGAAACCTATTTGTGGAAGAATGGAAGTATTTCATACTAAAAATAGTCCAACGGTCATCGTCGATTATGCCCATACTCCTGATGCATTACAAAAAGCATTACAAGCAAGTCGAATTCATTGTAAAGGAACTTTATGGGTAATTTTTGGTTGTGGTGGTGATAGGGATAGTGGCAAAAGACCTTTAATGGCTGAAATAGCAGAACAGTTTGCCGATAAAATTGTTTTGACTAATGATAATCCACGTACTGAAGATGAAATGAAAATTATTGAAGATATTCAACAAGGTTTACATTATACCGACAACCTATACATAATTACTGATAGGGTGCAAGCCATTACACAAACGTTAAAACAAGCTAAACCTAATGATGTAATTTTAATTGCAGGTAAAGGACATGAGGATTATCAAATAGTGGGTAAAACTAAATATCACTATTCAGATCAAGAAACAGTTAAAAGGCTTTTAGGAGTAGAGAATCAATCATGATTCCATTAGATATTGAGCAAATAAAAAAAATAGTGAATGGTAAAACTTATCACATTCCAGACGAAAGTATTGTGATTGATTCTATTTGTACTGATTCACGAAAAATCGTTAAACAATCGTTGTTTATTGCACTTGTTGGCGATAATTTTGATGGGCATGCTTTTGCAGAGCTTTCTATTAAAGACGGCGCTATAGCAGCGATTGTCGATCATAAACTTGATAAGGCAATACCGCAGATTGTTGTCAAAGATACTCGCTTAGCTTTAGGAGAAATTGCGAATTTTGTGCGCCAAAAAAGTACAGCCAAGATTGTGGCACTTACAGGCTCATCAGGTAAAACGTCAGTTAAAGAAATGACTGCAGCCATTTTGCAAAATTGCGGTCACACTCTTTATACTCAAGGTAATTTCAATAATGACATTGGCGTGCCATTAACACTACTGCGCTTAACTAAGCAAGACCAATTTGCAGTGATAGAACTAGGTGCTAATCATATTGGTGAAATTGCCTATACCACGAATATTGTTAAACCGCAAAGTACTTTAATTAATAATATTGCTGAAGCACACATTGAAGGATTTGGTTCGCTTGAAGGTGTGGCAAAAGCTAAAGGTGAAATCTTTCAAGGTCTAACTAATGGCGGTATGGCCATTATTAATTTAGATAGTTACTCTGATAAATGGTTTACTCAGCTAACAAATAAAACATTTTGGACATTTTCGTTAGCCAATTCGTCAGCCGATTTTTATGCTACTAATATTCAATATGCTCAACACACGACATTTACATTACATACACCAAAAGGTGAATGTGCAATTATATTACCGCTAGTTGGACAACATAATGTTTCAAATGCTATTGCGGCATCAGCTCTAGCGCTCTCTGTTGGTGCAACATTTAATCAAATTCAGCAAGGTTTAGCTATTTTAAAACCCGTAAGAGGTCGGCTATTTCCAATAAAATTAAATCAAACCCAATTAATTTGGGATGATACTTATAATGCTAATGTTGGTTCAATGTCGGCGGCAGTTAAAGTTTTAGCAAAAGGGCAAGGATATCGAATTTTAGTGGTCGGGGATATGGGGGAGCTAGGGGCTGAGGCTGAAAAATATCATCGACAAATAGGTGAGCTTGCTCATGATGAAAAAATTGATTGTGTAGTTAGTGTCGGCAAATTAAGTCAATTTATTAGCCAATATAGTGGTGTCGGTCACCATTTTAATAATAAACAAGATGCGGTGAATTATCTGTTAACACTGTTATGCCAACATCCTACTTTAACAATGTTAATTAAAGGTTCGCGTAGTGCAAAAATGGAAGAACTTATCAAAAAAATTCAAATTGGACAACTCAAAGTGAGTCAGGATTAAAATTATGTTATTGTGGATATCGGAATATTTAGTTAAATATTTTACCTTTTTTAATGTTATCTCTTATTTAACGGTAAGAGCTATTTTAGGCTTATTAACTTCGTTAGCGATTTCATTATTTATGGGGCAAAAAGTCATTGACTGGCTGCAAAAACTACAGATTGGTCAAGTCGTTCGTCATAATGGACCAGAATCACATTTAAGTAAAAAAGGTACGCCGACTATGGGGGGTGTGCTTATTTTAGCATCCATTATCTTATCGGTATTTTTATGGGCAGATCTTCATAATCCTTATGTTTGGGTCACCTTATTTGTGTTAATTGGTTATGGCATTATTGGATTTACCGATGATTATTTAAAAGTGATTCGTAAAAATAGTGCTGGTCTTATTGCAAGATGGAAGTATTTTTGGCAGTCGGTTATTGCATTAATTGTTGCTTTTGGTCTGTATGTTTATGGGAAAGATAGCGCAGTAACAGTACTCGTTTTACCCTTTTTTAAAGATGTTATGCCACAATTGGGGTTATTATTTATTCTGCTTACTTACGTTGTGATTGTTGGTGCTGGTAATGCTGTGAATTTAACCGATGGACTTGATGGACTTGCCATTATGCCAACTGTCTTTGTTGCGGCTGGTTTTGCTCTCGTATCTTGGGCAACAGGTAATGTTAATTTTGCTGCTTATTTGCATATCCCTTATATTAAATTTAGTGGTGAATTGATGATTGTCTGCACCGCAATTATTGGTGCGGGACTTGGCTTTTTATGGTTTAACACATATCCAGCTATGGTTTTTATGGGCGATGTTGGGTCGTTAGCTTTGGGCGGTGTGTTCGGTATTATTGCAGTCTTATTAAGACAAGAATTTTTATTACTGATAATGGGCGGAATATTTGTTATTGAAACACTATCAGTAATTTTACAAGTGGGTTCATATAAATTACGCGGTAAACGGATATTTAAAATGGCGCCAATTCATCATCATTATGAATTAAAAGGTTGGCCTGAGCCTCGCGTTATTGTTCGGTTTTGGATTATATCCTTAATGTTAGTATTGATTGGTTTATTAACCTTGAAGTTGCGTTAATTAAGAATAAATCAGGATGGAGTCATGGTTAGCTATCAGGGCAAAAATGTTGTTATTATTGGGTTAGGCATCACAGGGCTTTCTTGTGTTGAGTATTTTCTTGCTCAAAATGTTATACCTAAAGTTATTGATACGCGTTCATCTCCATCAGGGATTGAGCAATTAGACAAACGTGTTGCTTACTATTTAGGTGAATTAAATATTGATTGGTTGCTTGAAGCAGACTTAATCATTGCCAGCCCTGGTATTGCTTTATCTACGCCCGAACTGCAACAAGCAGCTAAAAAAGGGGTTGAAATTATTGGTGATATTGAGCTCTTTTGCCGTGAAGTAATTGCGCAACCCAATAAGCAAATTGTTGCTATCACTGGTGCTAATGGTAAAACAACGGTGACAACCCTCGTCGGTAATATCATTAAATCATCGGGTATTAAAGTCGGTGTTGGCGGGAATATAGGCGAACCTGCACTATCCCTTTTAAAGCAGGATTACGATATCTATGTGCTAGAATTATCAAGCTTTCAACTAGAAACAACTTACAGTTTACAAGCGACAGTTGCAACAATTTTAAATATCTCAGAAGATCATATGGATCGCTATCCGCTTGGTTTAATGCAGTATACCGAGGCTAAACAACGCATTTATCATAATGCAAAATATTGTGTCACTAACTATGATGATAAATTAACTTCACCAATATCTAAGCACCATGCTTGTGTCTCATTTGGATTAAAAATGGGTGATTATCATTTAGATAGTCTATGTGAACATTTAATTGCTCAAAATAGTCCTGTTTTATTGACCAAAGTGATGAAGCTAGTGGGTTGTCATAATTATCTTAATGCCTTAGCTGCTTTGGCTATAGCAGATAAATTAAATATTGGTAGAGAGACAAGCTTAGCTACAATTGCTTCATTTCAAGGTTTGCCACATCGTTTTGAATTAGTTTTTGAGCAAAATGGTGTGAAATGGATTAATGATTCTAAAGCAACTAATGTGGGGAGCACGGAAGCGGCCTTGAAAAGTGTTGTTTGTCAGGGAAAATTATATTTATTATTAGGAGGAGATGGAAAATCAGCGGATTTTTCGCCTTTAATTCCTTATTTACTGAATAACAATCTTGAAGTTTTCTGTTTTGGTCGTGATCGTAATTTGTTAGCTAAATTAGCACCAGCTGTCACAACAATGACTGAAACAATGGCGGATGCCATACAAATTATTGCACAAAAAGTAGCAGCAAATGATGTGGTTTTACTTTCCCCAGCTTGTGCAAGTCTCGATCAATTTAAAAATTATATTGATCGAGGAAACCAATTTGCCAAACTTGCCAAAGAATATGTTCATAGGAGTAAACAATGACATTTTTTTGGATAAAAAAACAAGTTAATCCAAATATACCATTTGATAATTCATTACTTTGGACTGTGCTTGGTTTAATGATATTTGGTCTGATAATGGTCACATCAGCATCGATGTCATTTAGCGAAAGTAATCCTTTCTTTTATACACAACGAGAGCTTATTCAGTTAGGACTATCACTATTTTTAATGTTTATTACGTTGTATATCCCGATGCAACGTTGGCAGCAGTTTGGTTCAGTGTTACTAATTATTGCTATTATTATGTTGATCGTTGTGTTAGGTATTGGATCTTCAATTAATGGCGCATCTCGTTGGATACCCTTAGGTGTATTTAATTTTCAACCAGCAGAGCTTTCAAAATTAGCACTCTTTTTATTTTTAGCGGGTTACTTATCTCGTAAATCCGAAGAAGTGCAAAGTGGTTTTTGGGGATTTTTTAAACCAATGGTTGTCATGGCAGTACTTTCAATTTTATTACTTAAGCAACCCGATTTGGGTACAGTTATTGTTTTGTTTATGGTGACTATTGGTATCTTATTTATTGCTGGTGCTCAATTGTGGCAATTTATTGCTATTTTGCTAACAGGGGTTGGTGCGGTGATTTGCTTGATCTTATATGAAGCCTATCGATTAACTCGGCTATTGACCTTTCTTGATCCTTGGCAAGATGCAACAGGTTCAGGTTATCAATTAGTTGCATCTTTAATGGCAATTGGTAGTGGAGGAATTACGGGTCAAGGTATGGGAAATTCTATCTTGAAATTGGGGTATTTACCTGAATGCCATACTGATTTTATTTTTTCAATTATTTCTGAAGAGTATGGATATATAGGAGTGGTTGCTTTATTGTCATTACTTTTCTTTTTGACATTTAAGGCGCTTGCAATTGGTTATCGGGCTTTGAATGAAGGTTCATTGTTTTCAGGTTATTTGGCCTGTGAAATTGGTATATGGTTTGGTTTTCAAACATTTGTTAATGTTGGTGTTACATCAGGGATGTTACCGACTAAAGGATTAACCTTACCATTTATTAGTTATGGTGGTTCAAGTCTTATCGTGATGAGTATTGCGGTTGCCATATTACTTAGAATAGATTTTGAATTTAGACAACAACAAGCGCAAGCAAGAATAAGGTTATTAAAGTAATGAAAAAATTATTAGTTATGGCAGGGGGAACAGGAGGACATGTTTTTCCGGGTATTGCTGTTGCGCATTATTTAATGAAGCAAGGTTGGCAAGTAAGATGGTTAGGCACCTCCGATCGAATGGAGGCACATCTCGTCCCCGAAAATGGTATTGATATTGATTTTATCGAAATATCAGGGCTACGAGGAAAAGGTATGATGGCACTATTAAAAGCGCCTTATAAAATCCTAAAAGCAGTTTTACAAGCTCGAAAGATTTTAAAAAACTATCGTCCTGATGTTGTTTTAGGTATGGGGGGATATGTTTCGGGTCCTGGAGGGATCGCAGCCAAAACCCTTGGCATACCAGTTGTATTACATGAGCAAAACGGTATTGCAGGATTAACTAACAAGTGGCTGGCTAAAATTGCTACTAAAGTTTTGCAAGCATTTCCTACTGCTTTTCCTAAGGCTGAAGTAGTTGGTAATCCTGTGCGTAATGATCTTTTAACTGTTGCAAAACCTGAAGAAAGATTCAAAGATCGTCATGGACCAATTAGAGTATTAGTTATGGGAGGAAGCCAAGGCGCTAAAGTTCTTAATGACATTGTGCCTCAAGTGATAACTCAATTGTCGGATAAATATGTGGTATGGCATCAAACGGGTAAAGGAATGTTAAATTCAGTAATTCAATCTTATCAAGATTGTGATATGACAAATAATAAAGTGACTGAATTTATATCTGATGTTGCTAGAGCATACAGTTGGGCAGATATTGTAATTTGTCGCAGCGGGGCATTAACTGTTAGTGAAATTCAAATTGTCGGTATTGGCGCTATTTTTATTCCGTTTATGCATAAAGATCGTCAGCAATTTTGGAATGCAAAAGCATTAGCTGATATAGGGGCGGCTGATATTATAGAGCAACCAGATTTTAATGTTGAGTCGTTAACGAATTTATTATTAAATTTACATCGCGACAAATTACTTGAAATGGCAATTAAAGCTAAAGGATTATCTATTGTAAATTCCACAGAAAAAGTGGCGAAAGCCCTTGATTCAGTGATAAAATGATGAGTTTATGATATGAATTTATGTAATAATTTTGTCAAAATCTTTCGGGTTAGGTGTATGTTTGAGTCAATGATTTGTTTGAACGAATAAAAATAACTACGATAAAAATGTTCAATGATGATATATGAAGTACATACAACTATACGACAAAAGGATAATTAGGAGTTCGATAGTGAATACAAAGGAATTAGCGAAGTTAAGAGCAATTATTCCTGAAATGAAACGAGTCAAACATATTCACTTTGTGGGTATTGGTGGTGCTGGTATGGGAGGGATTGCTGAAGTTTTAGCTAATGAAGGATACGAAATTAGTGGATCAGATATCGCTGAAAATGCGGTTACTCAACATCTAGAAACATTAGGTGCAAAAATTGTCATTGGCCATACTGCTGAAAATGTGATTAATTCTAGTGTTGTTGTTATTTCTTCGGCTATTTCACAAGATAACATTGAAGTGATTGCTGCTCGGCAAGCGCGTATACCAGTCATTCAACGAGCTGAAATGCTTGCTGAATTAATGCGTTTTCGCTATGGAATTGCTATTGCTGGCACTCATGGTAAAACGACTACAACCGCAATGGTAACTGCAATCTATGCCGAAGCAAAACTTGACCCAACTTTTGTCAATGGAGGTTTGGTTAAAGCAGCTGGAACTCATGCACAATTGGGTAGTAGTCGTTATTTTATTGCCGAAGCAGATGAAAGTGATGCATCGTTTCTTCATTTGCAGCCAATGGTCTCTATTATAACAAATATCGAACCAGACCATATGGATACTTATCAAGGTAGTATTGATAATCTTAAACAGACATTTATTTCATTTTTACGTAACCTTCCATTTTATGGTTTAGCGATTATGTGTTATGACGATACCATTAATCGTGAATTATTGCCGATTGTTGGACGTAAAGTCATTACTTATGGGTTTAGTGAAGAAGCTGATGTAGTTATTAAAAATTATCGTCAAGAACGAGGGGTTAGTTATTACACGGTGTGCCGCCCAGATCGCCAAGATTTAAATATTGAGTTAAATGCACCAGGTAAACATAATGCTTTAAATTCAGCAGCTGCAATTATTGCTGCAACCGAAGAGGGTATTGATGATGAATCAATTATAAATGCATTAGCTAAATTTGCTGGTACTAGTCGACGTTTTGATTTATTAGGTGTTTTTCCTCATGCTGATGGTGGAGATATTATGATGGTTGATGATTATGGTCATCATCCAAGTGAAGTCAATGCCACTATTCAAGCTGCTAGAAATGGTTGGCCTGATCGTCGCTTAGTTATGTTATTTCAACCACATCGATATACACGAACTCGCGATTTATTTGATGATTTCGCACAAGTACTTTCTCAAGTTGATGCACTTGTCATGTTGGATGTCTATTCAGCGGGTGAACAGCCTATTGCTGGGGCTGATAGCCGATCTTTATGTCGTTCAATTCGTAATCGAGGCAAAGTTGATCCAATTTATGTTTCTGATTTAGATTTGTTACCCGAAATTATGCAAGAAATATTACAAGGTGGTGATTTATTATTAACACAAGGTGCTGGTAGTGTTGGTCGTATAGCGCACCAATTAGCTAAAACTCAATTATTTTCAAAAGAGGTTTTATAAAAATGGTTGATAAAGTTGCTGTATTGTATGGTGGTACTTCTGCTGAGCGAGAAGTTTCACTTAAGTCAGGTGAAGCTGTACATGCAGGATTATTGGCAAATGGTATTGATGCCCATCTTATTGACACGAAAAATCACGCTATCACACAATTGAAAGAAGAAGGATTTACAAAAGTATTTAATATTTTACACGGACGTGGTGGTGAAGATGGTATCATTCAAGCAATGTTGACTTATCAAAATATTCCTTATACTGGAAGTGATATTCTTTCATCTGCGCTGACTATGGATAAGTTAAAAACTAAGTTGGTTTGGAAAGCACTTGACCTACCTGTTGCTGACTATGTTATGGTTAATAAATCGCAGATGGTTGATATTGATGCTATTGTAAAACAACTTGGACTACCATTATTTGTAAAACCAATTCATGAGGGTTCTAGTGTAGGTATGGCTCGGGTTAATGAAGCCTCTGAATTGAAAAATGCTATTGACATGGCTTTTCAATATGATGATGCGATAATGATTGAATCATTTTTAGCTGGTCCAGAATTTACAGTGGCAATTGTAGGTGAAGAGGTTTTACCTGCAATTCGCATTAAACCCACTACCAAATTTTATGATTATGATGCAAAGTATCTATCGGACTCAACGCAATACTTTTGTCCAAGTGGTTTACCAGATAACAAAGAACAACAGATTCGCAAATTAGCGTTAGATGCTTATAAAGCTGTTGGATGCAGAGGCTGGGGGCGGGTCGATGTTATGTTTGATGCGAATCAAAAGCCGTACTTGCTTGAAGTGAATACAGCACCTGGTATGACCGATCATAGCTTAGTGCCAATGGCAGCCAAACAACATGGTTGGTCATTTAATGAACTTGTGTTCAGAATTTTAAATTTGGCAACACTATAATTGGCCTTATTTTATGAAACAAGTTCGACAAGCAGCTCATAGAGAAGATAGAATTAGGAGGCGGCTGCTTATCTTTCGTAATACAGAACAGTTGTTGGGTTTTTTGTTCTTTATTATGATTATTTTTATTAGTATTTGGGTAGTTCAAAGCTTTAAAAATTGGATGGATGATCCCGAACAAATGGTTTTATCTCAATTAACATTAAGCGGGGAACATACCTATACAACTGAGGACGATCTTCGAGAGGCCATTCTAGGATTAGGGTTGCCTAATACCTACATTGGACAAGATGTGAATGATATTCAACAAGAAGTAATGCGATTTCCGTGGGTAAAACAAACCAGTGTACGTAAACAGTGGCCAGATAGGCTAATTACCTATGTGGAAGAATATAAGCCTGTACTTTATTGGAATGATCTATTTTTACTTGATAAAAATGGCATTGTTTTTAGTGTGCCACTTGACCGTATTGTCGAATTACAGTTACCAAGACTATATGGTCCTGAGAGTAAAGCAAAAACGGCATTAGAAATTTATTATAAATTAGAGAATCTTTCTAAAAAACTGGCTAATAATCAGTTGGCATTACATATAAAAACAGCTATAACTGATGAGCGTAATGCATGGCAATTAATGGTAGAACAGTGTGCATCTGGTGTTTGCCTTGAAAATCAAGAAATAAAGTTGTTGTTAGGTAGTGAAAATATTGAAAATCGATATCAACAATTCATTAAATTATTTCCGGAAATTCAGTTAAGGGTACCAGAAAATGAAAGAATAACGGTAGCTGATTTACGTTACGAAAACGGTATTTCAGTGCAAAGAGAAAAAATGGGGCAGTAAGGAATAAATTAAGGCTGAAGTATGAAAGCAACAGAAAAAAAATTGGTCGTTGGATTAGAAGTAGGTACATCCAAAGTACTCGCTCTTGTTGGTGAAGTTCTTCCTGATGGTATTGTTAATATTATTGGTGTGGGACACTGCCCATCAAAAGGGGTAGATAAAGGTGGTGTGAACGATCTTGAGTCTGTCGTGAAATCAATTCAACGTGCGGTTGATCAAGCTGAATTAATGGCTGATTGCCAAATATCTTCAGTATATTTAAGTCTTTCAGGTAAACATATCCGCTGCCAAAATGAAATAGGTATGGTACCAATAGCGGATGAAGAAGTAACCGCAGAGGATGTCGACAATGTTGTTCATACAGCAAAATCAGTCAGAATTTTAGATGAGCACCGTATTTTGCATGTCATTGCGCAAGAATATTCTATCGATTTGCAAGAAGGAATTAAAAATCCTATTGGCTTATCCGGAGTAAGAATGAAGGCTAAAGTTCATTTAGTCACCTGTCATAATGATATGGCAAGAAATATTGTTAAAGCAGTCGAACGTTGCGGATTGAAAGTGGATCAACTTATTTTTTCTGGATTGGCTTCTAGCTATGCAGTTTTAACGGATGATGAAAAAGAATTAGGTGTTTGCGTAATTGATATAGGTGGCGGCACAATGGATGTGACAGTATATACTGGTGGTGCTTTACGTCATTCTGTTGTCATTCCTTATGCTGGCAATGTTGTTACTAGTGATATTGCTTATGCGTTTGGCGCACCGCCAATGGATGCTGAAAATATTAAGATTCGTTATGGATGTGCTGTAGGTTCGCTAATTGGTAAAGATGAAGTCATTGATGTACCAAGTGTTGGAGGAAGGCCGTCTCGTTCATTACAAAGACAAACTCTTACTGATGTAATTGAACCTCGTTATTCAGAGCTTCTTTCATTAGTACAAAAAGAATTACTTGTATTGCAAGAAGAACTAAAAAAACAAAATGTTAAATATCAATTGGCAGCAGGTATTGTATTAACTGGTGGTGCAGCTCAAATAAAAGGGATGGTAGAGTGCGCTGAAAAAGTTTTCCAAAATCAAGTTCGTATTGGGCAGCCATTAAATATATCTGGCTTAACCGACTATGTGCAAAAACCTTATTGTTCAACAACTATAGGGTTATTACATTATGGGAAACAGAGTTTATTAAATGATGAAGCTAAAGATAGTGATAAATCATCATTAAAAGGGATAGCTAAACGATTGACCGGTTGGTTTAAAAAAGAATTTTAGCTAATATATTTCAAGAACTTCGTGGACATTGTAGACGATTATCTGTACAATGTTCGCAGATCGTAAATTTGGAGATAAGTTATGTTTGAGCCTATGGTTGCAGATGATGAACCAGCAGCAGTCATTAAAGTTATTGGTGTCGGTGGTGGCGGAGGTAATGCTGTCGAGCATATGATTGCTGAGCATATTGAGGGTGTTGAATTTTTTGCGGCAAATACCGATGCGCAGGCATTGAAAAGAATTAAGGTAGGTCAAACTATTCAAATCGGTACTAATGTTACTAAAGGACTTGGCGCAGGTGCTAACCCTGAAGTTGGAAGGAATTCTGCTGAAGAAGATCGTGAGGTTATCCGTAGTGCTATTGAAGGCGCCGATATGGTTTTCATCGCAGCAGGAATGGGAGGAGGCACAGGCACTGGTGCTGCCCCAGTTGTTGCGGAAATAGCAAAAGAATTAGGTATTTTGACTGTTGCTGTTGTCACTAAACCTTTTGGCTTTGAGGGCAAAAAGCGTATGGCTTTTGCGGAGCAAGGTATTTCTGAATTAGCAAAACATGTCGATTCACTGATTACTATTCCAAATGATAAGTTATTAAAAGTGTTAGGTCGTGGTGTTAAATTACTGGACGCTTTTGCCGCCGCTAATGGTGTTTTAAAAGGTGCTGTGCAAGGTATTGCTGAGCTTATTACTAAACCAGGTCATATCAATGTCGACTTCGCCGATGTAAGAACGGTGATGTCTGAAATGGGGTATGCGATGATGGGATCTGGTCGAGCTAGTGGTGATAATCGTGCAGAAGAAGCCGCTGAAATGGCAATTTCTAGTCCATTACTTGAAGATATCGATTTATCGGGTGCTCGAGGCGTATTAGTAAATGTAACAGCTGGTTTAGATCTTGGTTTAGAAGAGTTTGAAACAGTAGGTAGTACAGTTAGAGCATTTGCTTCTGACAATGCTACTGTTGTTGTAGGTACAACGTTTGATCCTGATATGTCTGATGAAATTCGAGTAACAGTGGTTGCAACCGGTATTGGTATGGATAGACGTTCAGAAGTCAAAATACCTAAACCTGTATCACATAATGAATTATTTTCTCAAAGTAATACATTGGTACAACAAGAAGATAAATTGGCTAAGGTTGTTAATGAACCAACAGCCTCTTCTCTTGAAGATCATAAAATTTTAGATATTCCAGCTTTCATACGTAAGCAAGCGAATTAAATGAACTTATTTGATTTTTTATTGTCAAAATCAATAGTCGCAAACAAAAAGTAGGTGCAAAGTGAAACAAAGAACATTAAAAAAGACTATTCAAGCAACTGGTGTTGGTTTACATACTGGCAAGAAGGTTACTTTGATATTGCGCCCTGCGCCTGAAAATACAGGTATTATTTATCGTCGTACTGATCTAAATCCACATGTAGATTTTCCTGTGGATGCAAAATCTGTACGTGATACAATGCTTTGTACTTGTTTAATAAACGAAGACAATGTTCGTATTTCGACTGTTGAGCATATTAATTCTGCTTTAGCTGGGTTTGGTATTGATAATATCATTATCGAGGTTAATGCTCCTGAAATACCAATAATGGATGGTAGCGCAAGCCCATTTGTTTATTTATTACTTGATGCTGGTATTGCTGAACAAAACGCACTGAAAAGGTTTTTACGCGTAAAAGAGACAGTTCGAGTTGAAAATGGTGATAAATGGGCAGAAGTAAGACCTTATAGTGGTTTTAGATTAGATTTTACTATTGATTTTCATCATCCAGCTATCGATAGTAGTTCGCAACGTTACCAATTAGATTTTTCGTCTGAATCATTCATTCGTCAGATCAGTCGCGCAAGAACTTTTGGTTTTATGCGTGATATTGAAGCGTTACAGTCTAAAGGCTTGTGCTTAGGTGGTAGCTTAGATTGTGCAATTGTGGTTGATGATTATAAAGTGCTTAATGAAGATGGTTTGCGTTTTGAAGATGAGTTTGTACGCCACAAAATGCTTGATACTATCGGCGATTTATATATGAGTGGTCATAATATGATTGGTGAAGTAATTTGTTATAAATCAGGTCATGCATTGAATAATCAATTATTACAAGCATTATTGGCGAAACAAGATGCATGGGAATATGTGACATTTACAGAAGAGCAAACAGTGCCACTTGCGTTGGGTACCCAACAGCTTATTCTAGCGTAAAATCACAAAGTAATATTGTTTCATATTATAGGCGCTCCTATTTTTAATGGGAGCGTTTTTATTTTATATTGAAGAGATAATAACATGAATAATAGCCATTTTTTTGCTCATTTATCACGATTAAAACTAATTAACCGTTGGCCTTTAATGCGTAATTTAAGAACTGAAAATGTATCAGAGCACAGCTTACAAGTTGCTTTTGTGGCACATGCTTTAGCAATAATTAAAAATAAGAAATTTAATGGTAATGTTAATCCCGAGCGAATTGCATTATTGGCAATGTATCATGATGTTTCAGAAGTCATAACCGGTGATCTACCAACACCTACAAAGTATTATAATCCGCAAATCACGGTTGAATATAAAAAGATTGAAAAAATAGCACAACATAAACTTATTAATATGCTACCTAAAGAGTTACAAGATGATTTTAGAGCATTAATCGATGATGATTTTTATGATGAAGCAGAAAAAAGCATCGTAAAACAGGCTGACGCATTATGTGCCTATCTTAAAACTATTGAAGAATTGAGTGCAGGTAATAATGAATTTAAATTGGCCGAACAACGTTTAAAAAAGACTTTAGCTGAACGTAATAGTCCCGAAATGAACTACTTTTTAGACGTTTTTACTCCAAGCTTTAGCTTATCACTAGATGAGATAACTATGTAAAAATAATTTATCTATCTAAATATTCTTTATTTTATGCTTATCATACTTTCTTAATAAAAATATTTCTTGTTTAGAAATTCTAATTTTATGGATGCAAAATAATTATAATTAATGTGCTTTATGTGAGATTATAATTTATATTTTGATAAATATAACGTTTGACAGGTCTACCAATAAATAGGTACGTCAAATGCTTTTTAAGCTCGTCGAGTTCCTCAAATTAATCAAGGTATTTTTCGATATACGAGATAACGAAATTAACTCAACTATGTTACTCATGGGAAAATCGCAATTACATTGAAGAATAACATCTTGAACGTTGTGTAAGGCTTGATTATCGATACCTTTAGGTAACCCTTTGTTATAATAAGCTGGTTTGGCAAAAATCCGATCATCTAGTTGATGTAGGTTGAATATTTTGGATGATGATAACAACCGTATGCGTTCTTGATAGGAAATCAATGCAGTTCGTAATCGCTCAAAAGTGAAAGATTTTACAATATAATCAATCAAACCTAAATGCTGTGCAGTTTGAACTCATTGGTTTTACAAGCGGCAATTACCATATAATATCAATTTTGGAGTAACTAATGTGAATGTGCTGCAATAATTCTATCCCATTGAGTTTTGGCATAAATACGTCAAATAGGACTAAATCAATATGATTGTCATGAATATAATGTAGAGCTTGTTCACCATTACTGACATTAGCATTAAATTAAAACCGGGAACCATTTATATGTATTTTTTATTAAGCTCTACCACTATAGGGTCGTCTTCAACCATTAAAACATCAACCATGAATCTCTTTTTCCCTATATAAGTGGTAATAATACTTTAAACTTGCGTTAATATTCGTGTTTATTCGGTTTCAATTTGGAGAAAAGCTAAATTTTAAGATATAGGTGTTTGTATGCTTTTTATTATATTATTTGATGAAGAGATAATATTAGCGATATTTTCAACTTGTTGACGAAAAGCCTGTAAATATTCATTATTAACAATTGAATAATAAATATATTTTTAGTAATAGTTGATAAGATAAAAACCAAAAAAAGAACAAGCAGATAAACTGATATTTAAGTGTTAATCGATTTAAAAGGTATTTCATTTAATAGCTCTTTCGATAGCAATGCAGTGAATTTATATTCACCTAATAATAAATAAATCTGCTAATAAAATGGTAATTAGCAGATTTATTATTAATACAACTTAACTAATAAAATAATACACTTATTTTGCCGCATTTTTTACGCTTTCAGCCACAACTTTGGCAACATTGGGTTCAAAAGCATTAGGTAATATGCATTCTACTGATAATTTATCGTCAGGTACAATACTTGCTAAACCTCTGGCTGCGGCTAATTGCATTCCTAAAGTAATATTTTTGGCTCTCGCATCCAAAGCTCCTCTAAAAATTCCTGGGAATGCCAATACATTATTAATTTGATTTGGATAATCACTACGACCAGTACCGACAATATAAGCCCCTGCAGCTTTTGCTTCTTCTGGAAATATTTCAGGTGTTGGATTAGCCATTGCAAAAATAATCGATTTTTCTGCCATCGTTGCAACCCATTCAGCCTTTAATACGCCTGGTGCTGAAACTCCAATAAAAACATCAGCTCCTTTAATAGCATCTTCTAATGTGCCCTTTTGTTTTTCACAATTGGTTCTTTTAGCCATTGCTAAATGATGCGGTGGTAATGAATTATTATCTTCAGATAAAATACCAACTTTATCGACCACTTTTAAATTGGTTACACCAGCTGCTAATAACATGTCAGCAATAGCTAAGCCTGCAGCGCCTCCGCCATTTATAACAATCTTAGTCGACTCAATCTTTTTGCCTGCAACTTTTAATGCATTGTATAATGCCGCTAATACAACAATAGCCGTACCATGTTGATCGTCATGAAATACTGGTATATCTAATATTTCTTGCAAACGTTTTTCAATTTCAAAACATCGTGGCGCACTAATATCTTCAAGATTAATACCACCAAAAGAAGGTGCTAATGCAGCAATAAGTTTAACCAGTTCATCAGGATCTTGTGTGTTTAATGATAAAGGAACGGCATCTACATTAGCAAATTGTTTGAATAATATTGCTTTGCCTTCCATTACAGGAATAGCTGCCTCTGGTCCAATATTGCCAAGTCCTAATACCGCTGAGCCATCAGTGATAACTGCAACTAAATTACGTTTACTTGTATATTCGTAAACAGATGCTGGATTTTTAGCTATTTCTGTACAGACTGCTGCCACGCCAGGGGTATAAGCGATACTCAGATCTACCATAGAATTTACTGGTACTTTTGAACGAATTTCTAATTTTCCATGCATTTGTTTACTAATTGCTAATGCTTTTTCTTGAACTGTTGTCATAATTATTCCTTTCAAATTATTTTTAATATATATTTAATCCACTTTTCTAATGTTATGTATTCATATATCTTTTCATTTTAAAATGTAATCTAATTTCTCATAATGTCTTATTTCTTTTTTTATCACATAAGTAGGTAATGTAATATTGCTATGGTGCTAATAACCATTAACGCACCGCCTAAACGAGTTATTTGTGCAAAACAAAAGGCTTTAGGTTCATTCGATTTGCAGTAGATAGTGTTGCTACATCGCCAGTTCCGCCCATACTGCTTTGACATGGATACCTTTTTAAGAAAAACTACAAACAAAACCTGTCATAGAAATGGTAAACACGACTGAAATAATTGTAATAAAATAAAAGATAGTTAATACATTAACATCACTGCCCAAGTCAATATATAACAAACCTAATCCAGCTATGAGAGGAAAAGTAAAATTACCAGAGATAAATTCATACCATTGCTGACATCCACTCTTTACGCTTTCTAATCGTAAACGGAAATATTTTACAATAGCTGTAATAATAATCATTAATACTGGGCTAGGAAAATGAGTAATCTTTGCTAAAATCATACCAAAGATAAATAATGTGGCTAAAATCATCACTGCGCCACTCATAGCGCTAGCATTTAATGGCGTTTTGTCTTCTTTTAAAGCAACAGCTAATCCATCAAATTAATTGTCCATGACCGCTTAAGTGTGGTTTCACTTCACCAATTCGGCTCATTATGGTAGTAAAGGTAATAGCAAAAAAAGTTACCCACGACCGTTGCAAGAATTAATGCTCTAATAAATGAATCATAAACTTGATTAAGAATATTGCTGTAGCCGTTAAATAATTGTAATACACCCTCACTAATGCCGCCAGCCATAACAGGCCGATATAGTATAGAAAAAAGCATGCTCCCAAGTGTCGTCAACGACAACGGCTACTGAAACACCAGTCTATTGCTGAACTTGTTTAATATTGATGAACAGATAACGAATGGTTATTTTGATAACCCGTGGTTGTTAAGATAGAACTGACAAAATAGAATAGTTAAAATAGCAAAACAACTAATTAATTCTATCTGCTTACGTATTGATTTGTTAGTGTTTAGAAATATGAATACAAATTATTAACTAGTAATCAGGCGGCAATTTATACCGCCTAAAATCTACCTTTTTAGAATAGATATTGTTTATATTAATAAATAACTATTGATCTAATTTGGTGGTATTAGCATAAGGACCATATAAAATACCATTATATTTTATTGGATGAGGTGTAAATAATCTCGCTGCCGCTAATCCGGATATTGTCACACTATGATCTCTAACGGTATCACTAATTTGTGTAATTGCAGCTGAAAGTAACGTGCTAATTAGGCTATTGCTCGATTGTTGGTTTTCAGTACTTGATGCAGATGCAGTACCAGTCCAAATTACTTTAGAAGTTTGAACATCTACTAACTTCGCTTCTAATGTAACACGAGTATCACTCTGTATAATCTGATAATTAGTTCCATAATTTATTATTTTTAGATATAACACCGCATCAGGATTAAAAATTTGTTGTAACTTTGTTAAAGTGACCGAATGAATATCATCAGCAATAGTGAAACCATTTTGTTTAAACACTTCATTGGTTAAATTAACAGGAAAAACATAATATCCTGCTTCAGCTAAAGGCAATGTGACTTGAGACAATACTCCGTAACTCGCATTGATTTCGTTTGAATGATTAGTAGGTAATAATACCAAAATAGAGGTAGGTTTACTTTCTTCAAATGCTGTATAGTCATAGTCTTTTTTATTTGTTGCACAACCTACTAGCATGAAAAGTGCAAATATAGTTCCTGCTAGCGCAGTAAATTTATTATTCATTGATTAATGTCCTTGATATTTTTGTTCAATAAAATCAATAAAGCTTTTTGATTCAGGGAAGAGCAATTTTTCTGCTTCAAAGTGTTCAAATGCTTTATCTTTTTTTCCTACAGTTGAATATAATAGACCTAAGTGTGCATGCAGTCCTGGCGGAACTGGCTTATTTGCTGATTTTGCTTTTTCAATAATATGTTCTAATGATTGAATTTGTTCAGCATGTCCAGTTTTGTCAGATTGAGTATAGTTATAAAGATTCTCTTGATAATCATCCCAATAATAAATAGTTTTAGGAGATGATTGGCAACCATTCAAAAATAATAGCATCCCCATGAATAATAAATGTACAAAACATTGTTTTTTTAACATCATTATGATCCTTATATCATTAATTGTAATTTTTACTTAGTTACGGGTTTCCATGTACCATTATCCAATCCATTAATTAAATTATTAACAGCTTCTCGAATCGCTAAATCTAGTACTTTGCCATTAAGAGTTGAGTCATAACCAGCTTTACCTCCAAAACCAAGTATTTCACGATTTGATAAATTATACTCCCCAGCTCCTTGTACCGAATAAGCAACTTGAGTTGTTTGTATGTCAATAATATTTAAAGTAACTTTGGCATAAGCAACTTGTTGTTTACCTTTACCAAGAATGCCCCATAATTGGTGATCTCCAACTTCTTTGCGGCCAAATTCAGTCACATCTCCTGAGATAATATAATTAGCACCTATCACTTTTTGTTGCTGCTTTCTATATTTCGCTTCAGTCGCTAATTCTTGCATATTGGTTCTATCTAATACATTAAAGTGATTAGTTTGCTGTAAATGACTAATTAATAAAGTTTTAGATTGATTACCGAGTCTATCTACACCATCAGAAAAAATACCATTTTGGTAATTAGAGCGATTCTCGAATTTACCTATAGCAATATTCGTTTTTAGACCTTGATATTCAGAGCGATAGCTATTTACTGTTGGTAATTCAACAGATCTTGAAGACTCTTTAGCACAGCCAAATAATAAACTACTGGTTATCATTATTCCTATTAATTGTTTTATATTCATTCTTTTTTGTCCTTTATTTTTACTTTTCATTTACCGGATTATTTCAAATTTTAACTGCAAATAATATATGATTAAAAATGATTATCAATCATAATATTGATTTTTTATAAAATACAATAAAAAAATATGAGATTAGTTGTTTTTAAATTTGCCTTAATAATGATGGTGTAGAGTAGTCATTTTGATAAACATTATCTGGATTTGACCGTATTTTCTAAATAGAAATTAATGGATAAAGAGGTGGGAATAGAATCTAGCTTTTTATACTAAAAGGTGTAGTTAACCTAAAATTCCGTGACAAAAAATTAAATCATTTTAGTTGTCTATTATCGAAATAAACAGTTTGTATTTTATCAATTTCTTTATTCAAAGCATCTATAACTAAGTTTGGATGACCGCTTATTTGCGAATCAATCATTCACGACTAAACCCGTATCTTATTGAGCTTACTCAATATTGGTTAGCAGATAATGGATATTATTTTGATGACGAGTGGTTGTTAAGATATAACTGTCAAAATATTTAGCCTGATATAAATAATCAGTTACAGCATTAGCGAAAACATGATTCCTTCAACTAATATTTAAAAATGATGCTTACAAATTTGATTAAAGTTATAGATTAATGTAAATATTAAGTATGAATAATGCAAGTTAGATGCCGGCATAAATTATCATTGTGAGTAACCAAATTCTCACAATGATTAGATGATTAATCTTCTTTACCACGGATTTTACGAGATAAGCGTTTAAATCCATGAGTAAATTTTTTAATTGCCATGGCAAAAAAAGGAACCTTAATTTTGATATTAAAACGTTCTTTTAATTCAATTGCGTCATTGGCTTTAGTTAACCAAATAAAACCTGAGTTAGTTAAATCAATGGCTTTGATTTTTCCATCAGATGTTAAGATAAAATTGCCACCATGAACATCATTAGAGACCAGATTATAACTGTGCAGTTTTTCTATACAGTTTTTTATTTGTTCGCCATACTCTTTCATTTCTTCCCATTTTAAAGATCGTCCTTCAATAAAATTGAAAATCATATAATGACGCTTTGTTTTTTGGTCGAAAGCAACCAAGTAAAGTTCATAAGCAATATCACATTTATCAAGTGATATTTTGGCGAGTTTACGAATTAAATTGAAATAAAAATCACCTGTAATTTTGGCGATCAAGCGACGCTCTAAACGGTGTTCAACGCCACCATCAATTTTAAAAATAAATTGGCTTTTATTATGATTGATTAAATAAGTATATCGCTCTAATTTATCGCTAGGATCGAGTAATTCATGATGCCCTTCTTCCGCCAAAAATTGGTCAAAAAGGTCTAGATAATTGATTTCGTCATTTTGTACATAAGCGAATTTTATATCGCCACGTTGGATTTCAATAATTTTTGCAAAGTTATTCAAATTTATTGCCTTAAAATACATAAAAAATTATGCTTATCTTAAACATTATCCCCATTAAAGTAAACGAAGCTATGATCTTTGTATTGCTCGATCCACTTTACACAAAAGTGACTAAAATTGGTGTTATACTGATAATAAGATGAAAATACTATTATTAACAAATAGATAAATCGATTATTCTTGATTATTTATGAAAAACAACGTATCAGTATGGTTTTTATATATTATTAGAACAGCAAAGCAATCATTGTATACAGGTATCACCACTGATGTTGCTAGGCGTTTGCAACAACATAAAAATGGTAAAGGTGCTAAACATTTAAAAGGTCATAAAGATCTCAGTATTGTTTATCAAGTTAATGTGGGTGATAGGTCAACTGCGCTTAAAATTGAGTATCGAATAAAGCAGCTATCTAAGCAAAAAAAAGAACGATTGGTTTTGCAACAACCTAATTTAGAACAGTTGTTGCTTTTAATTGTGTTATAAATGGTACACTTTAGTGTCTTAAAGTGTAAAGATTGAAGGCAGATTTTGTTGTTGCTTGATTTCTTAATTTTGTAACATTGCCATCAATTGTGGTGGTGGCGATTTTATGGTGGTAATTTGCTGTGCAAATTCAACTAATTGTTGATGCCAAAAATCATCATCAGTCATCCATGGAAAGGCGATGGGAAAAGCAGGATCTTGCCAGCGTTCTAAAATCCATGCTAAATGGTGAACCAATCTCATTGCTCTTAAAGGTTCAATAAGTTGTAATTGATGGTTATCAAAGTCATAAAACTCTTGATACATTTCAATTAGCATATCTAACTGTATGCGTCGCTCTTGCTGATTGCCAGAAAGCAACATCCACAGATCTTGAATAGCAGGACCATTACGCGCATCATCAAAATCAACAAACATTGCATTATCACGCCATAAAATATTGCCTGCGTGACAATCGGCATGTAGGCGAATAGGTTGCCAATCGTTATGCCAATGTTGTTCAACAGTTTTTATTAGTTGGGTTAAAAGACCTTTAAGATCAGTTTGAATTTTTTTTGGAATATAAGTACTAGATAATAAGGTATCTTGTGGTTGGTAAAGATATTCTTCGAGTCCGATAGTCGGGCGGTGTAAAAATGTTTGCTTAGCACCAATTTGGTGGATACGCCCAAGTAGCATCCCAATGGATTCCATTTGTTCGATATTATCCATCTCGTATTGCCTACCACCAACACTTGGGAACAGGGCAAACAGATAACCTTGATACTCGTGTAGCGTGGTATGATTAAACGTTAATGGCGCAATCACCGGTATTTCAGCATCAGCTAATTGCTGCGTGAATTGATGTTCTTCCAAGATCTGATTTTTATTCCAGCGATGAGGGCGATAAAATTTCGCAACATAACGTTTGCGATCTTCATCTTGAAATTGATAAACCCGATTTTCATAACTATTTAATACGGTTAACCCGGAATCTACAGATATGCCTATTGAAGATAAGCTATCAAGAATAAGATCCGGCGATAAAGATTGAAACGAAAATGTTGAACTATTCATTAAATGATTTCCATTATTGCTGACTAAACCATTCATCTAATTTTTGTTTTAACGCTTCAAGTCCAATACGTTTAGGCGATGAAAAAGGCGTAACGGTAATATTTCCCTGAAAAGGTAAGATGGCCTCTTTAACCATATTAACCTGTTTTTTTTGCGCACCAGAAGCCAGCTTATCCGCTTTAGTCAGTAATAGCATAACAGGGATATCAACTGAAACAGCCCATTCGATCATCTGTTGATCTAAATCTTTTAAAGGGTGCCTGATATCCATTAATACAACCAGTCCTTTTAGGCTTTCGCGTTTTTGGAGATATTCGCCCAGTGATTTTTGCCATTTTCGTTTTATCGCTTCCGGCACCTGAGCATAACCATAACCCGGTAAATCAACTAAACGGCAATTTTCTTCAACTTCAAAAAGGTTGATGAGTTGTGTTCGTCCTGGGGTTTTACTCGTTCTAGCGAGACCTTTTTGATTGGTTAAGGTATTTAGTGCACTTGATTTACCTGCATTAGAGCGACCCGCAAAAGCAATCTCGACACCACTGTCAATAGGTAGATGAGAAATATCGGGCGCACTTAAAATAAAATGAGTTTTGGCATAATTTAATGGGTGAAAATCGGTCATAAATAAGTATCCTTTAAATGCAACGGCACTTAATTGATTAAAATGCCGTTACTGTATAGAAAAACTTAAGCATTGACAACCTTTTCCACGGCTTTTTCAAATCGCAACATACCTTCTTTTATCTCATGATCTGAAATAATGAGTGATGGTGTAAAGCGCAGCACATTTGGACCAGCATTTAAGATCATCACCCTAAACTCAGTGGCAACGTTTAAAAAATCGCGCGCTTTATTGTGAAATTTGGGTTGTAACTCTGCACCTAATAACAATCCTTTACCTCGGTATTCACGAAATAGTTTAAATTGATCATTAATTTCTTCGAGTTTTTCAATGAACAGAGCACGCCGTTTTTGTACGCCATCAAGTACTTCAGGGGAGTTAATAATATCAAAAGCTTCACAGCCCACCGCACAAGCAAGAGGATTACCCCCGTAAGTGGTACCATGCACGCCAGGATGCATGACTGACGCAATTTCATTGGTTGTTAACATAGCACTAATTGGAAATCCGCCCCCTAATGCCTTAGCGGAGGTTAAAATATCGGGTTTTACATTATATTGTTGATAAGTATATAAACTGCCTGTTCGCCCCATCCCGCATTGTACTTCATCAAATACAAGTAGTGCTTGGTATTCATCACATAACTCACGCACACCTTGTAAAAATTCTGGTGTTGCTGAGGTTAATCCGCCTTCGCCTTGTACTGGCTCTAATACAACCGCACAAGTATGGTCATCTATTACCGCTTTAACGGCATTAAGATCATTAAAAGGAACATGAATGATATCAGCAGGTTTTGGTCCAAAACCATCAGAATATTTTGCTTGTCCGCCTACCGAAACGGTGAAAAACGTACGACCATGAAAAGATTGATAAAAAGCAATGATTTTGCTCTTATAGGGGCTATATCTTTGTGCTGCATAATATCGCGCTAGCTTAAACGCGGCCTCATTAGCTTCCGCCCCTGAATTGGCAAAAAAAACACGGTCAGCAAAAGTATTATCAATAAGCTTCTGCGCAAGATTTAATGACGGTTCATTCGTAAAAACATTGCTGACATGCCATAACTTTTCACTTTGCTCATGTAGAGCTTTAACTAGTTTTGGGTGGCAATGACCCAACGCATTGACCGCTATGCCGCCTGCAAAATCAATATACTCTTTACCTTCTTGATCCCAAACTCGGCTACCTTGACCTTTAACAGGAATAAATTGAGCTGGTGCATAAACAGGTAAAATGACTTTATCAAAAAGTGCCCGTGTGATTTTTGGCTGCATTATTCAATCCTTATTTTATTAAATAGTTTAGATTATTTTAATCGAACTAATTACAGTGTAAAGTAAATAATTATTCATATAATTTAAATTAATATTCACTTTTATGGGTGTTTTAAAGTAGAATACTTATGCAATAATTTCCTTCTGATTTATAACTATTTTCAGGTATAATCACACACTATTTTTTAATTCAACTTAAAAGAGATAAAAATGAGTCGTGTTGTTTATTGTCATTATTTAAAAAAAGAAACAGACGGTTTAGATTTCCAATTGTATCCTGGGGAACTTGGCAAACGTATTTTTAATGAAATATCAAAACAAGCATGGCAAGAATGGCTTAAAAAGCAAACGATGCTAATTAACGAAAATAAGCTCAATATGATGAATCTTGAACACCGTAAAAAGATTGAAGCTGAAATGATTAAATTTCTATTTGAAGGCGAAGAAGTTGTTATTGATGGCTATAAACCCCAAAATTGAGATATCAAATGACTAATAATAAAAAAATTATTACATTACTGATTACTGTGAGCCTATTATCTGGTTGTTCTAGCAAAGATTTGAACAATCATAATGATGATTATTATGTTAAAGATACCAATGCTTTTAATATTTTGATTGGACAATATGCTAACAATATTGAACAAATTTGGGGGCCTAAAGAAATTTTGATAGCAGGCCCTAAAGACTATGTTCAATATGAAGATAATTTACAAACGCGCGTCCATATTAATTTTGTTTCAGGGGTGATTACTATTGAAACTATGTCTGAATCACCAATAGATAATTTAAAAGATGCAATAGTTTCGACCTTACTTATGCCAGAACCGGTCGATATTATTCGCCATGATAAAATCAGTCAAGATTTATCCGGAGAACCATTTTTATACAATCAAGTATTGGATCAAGAACATCAACCTATTCGTTGGAGTGGTAGAGCAAATAGTTTTGCTGATTACGTACTAGCCAATAATTTGAAACAACGTATATCAGGTGCGCATAGAATTACTTATGTTGAAATAAAACTAGTTCCTAACCATATTAATCAACGAGCTAGAAAATTCTTACCATTAGTGACTGAAGCGTCTAATCGCTATTTTATTGATGAACGCTTGATTTTAGCTATTATAGAAGTGGAATCAGCCTTTAACCCTTATGCTGTTAGTCGAACAGATGCTCTTGGTCTTATGCAAGTGCAACAACATACAGCTGGGCGTGATATTTTTAAATTACGGGGTAAATCAGGGGAGCCAAGCCGAAAATTTTTACTTGATCCACGTAATAATGTTGATATGGGAACTGCTTATTTGTCATTGTTAAAAACAAAATATTTAGCGGGGATTGATAATCCAGTTTCATTACGATATGCCATGATTACCTCATATAACGGTGGAGCAGGTAGTGTGCTTCGTACATTCTCAAATGATCGTAATGAAGCAATTAATATTATTAACTCCATGACACCACAGCAAGTTTATCGAAAATTAGTTACTTCTCATGTTTCTCAAGAATCACGCAATTATCTGATAAAAGTCAGTAGGATTTTAGATAACAAATAAGCTAGTAACAAAGATGAATAGCCCCTCATCATTCATTACGAATGATGAGGGGCTATTAAACTCGGGAAAGATAGCAATAATAGATTGTTTAGCGTTGTTTTCACTAAAAACATTTAAATAAAAATCAAATAAAATCAATGTCATGCCTGAGTTGTTTTATAGAAAACACACCAATCTTTTACAACATTCAAAGGTTATTATTTCCGTTTATTTGGCGTCGAAATGTGGCTACAAGTGATTAAGGTTAGTCCGCAAAACGTGAACAAATTTTCCAGAAAAACTTACCCCACACATTTTTTACTATAAGCAACTTCTTTAATAAACAGCGATTTTTCTAGTTTTAAAATTTTTTAATAAAAAAAACGTGATCTGCTTTAAATTTTGAGTATACTATGCGTCTCATAAAACCCTAGTTTTTTTGAGGATGTTAGTTTGAGTACCGATAAACTTGTAGATTCCTATTCTCCCGCACAAATGACCCAAATTGCCGAAGACATTGGCAATTACAAAGTAAATAAACCCCTATGTAGCACAATGTTATCCGCAATGCTTGCAGGTATTTTTATCTCTATCGCTTTCGTATTTTATATTACTGTAACAACCGGAACTGCAACCGTTGCTTTTGGTTTAGCAAAATTGGTAGGTGGTATTTGTTTCTCATTAGGACTTATGTTGGTTGTTTGTTGTGGTTCTGACTTGTTTACTTCAACAGTATTAACGATTTTACCTAAAATGACTCATAAAGTGAGCTGGGTGAAAATGATCCGTAATTGGATTTTAGTATATATCGGTAACTTTATTGGTGCTATACTGTTTGTCACAGTTATTTGGTTTTCAGGTCAGTATATGGTTGCCAATGGTTTGTGGGGATTAAATGTTCTACAAACTGCTGACCATAAATTACATCATACCTTTATTGAAGCAGTGTGTCTTGGTTTTCTTGCCAATTTAATGGTGTGTTTAGCGGCTTGGATGAGTTATGCTGGGCGCAGTTTGCTAGACAAAATGTTAATCATGGTTTTACCTGTTGCAATGTTCGTTGCAAGTGGATTTGAACATAGTATTGCAAATATGTTTATGATTCCTATGGGGATTGTGATTAATAATTTTGCTTCTCCTGAATTTTGGCAAGCGGTTGGCGTATCATCAGATACATTTAAAGAGCTAACTATAGCGCATTTTGTGTTTAACAATTTAATCCCAGTTACACTAGGGAATATTTTAGGTGGTTTAGCTGTAGCACTACCTTATTGGGCTTTATATCTACGCAAGCCACATTGATTTTAAAATATTTACCCTTATGTATAAGAGAGTAAATAGATATTTTTGTAAACCTGAGGTGAAAATTATGAGTAATTTAAACGAAGTACAAGCAGTTGCTTGGAAAGGATTTAAAGATGGTGATTGGCAAAATAATGTTAATGTCCGCGATTTTATTCAAAAGAACTACACGCCATATGAAGGTGATGAGTCTTTCTTAGCTGGTGCAACAGATGCTACAACTAAGTTATGGGATAAAGTAATGGAAGGCATTAAAATTGAAAATGCTACCCATGCCCCCGTGGATTTTGATACCAGTGTTATTTCGACAATTACTGCTCATGATGCAGGTTATATTGAAAAAGATTTAGAAAAAATTGTTGGCTTACAAACTGAAAAACCATTAAAACGTGCTATTATCCCGTTTGGTGGTATCAAAATGATCGAGAATTCTTGTAAGGCTTATAATAGAACGCTTGATCCTTTAGTCAAAAAAATCTTCACAGAGTATCGTAAAACTCATAACCAAGGTGTTTTCGATATCTATACTCCAGATATTCTTCGTTGTCGTAAATCAGGTGTCATTACAGGTCTTCCTGATGCTTATGGTCGTGGTCGTATCATTGGTGATTACCGTCGTATTGCACTTTATGGTATTGATTACTTAATGCAAGACAAATTTGCACAATTTAATTCATTACAAGCAGATTTTGAAAATGGTGTTGATTTAGCAATGACTATGCAACGTCGTGAAGAAATCGCAGAACAACATCGTGCACTTGGTCAAATCAAAGAAATGGCTGCTAAATATGGCTTTGATATTTCCGGACCGGCGAAAACTGCTCAAGAGGCAGTACAATGGACATACTTTGGTTATTTAGCTGCGGTTAAATCACAAAATGGGGCTGCGATGTCATTAGGTCGTACATCGACTTTCTTTGATATTTACTTCCAACGTGATCTTGAAGCAGGATTAATTACTGAAAAAGATGCACAAGAAATTGTTGACCATTTCGTTATGAAATTACGTATGGTTCGTTTTTTACGCACTCCTGAATATGATGAATTATTCTCTGGCGATCCAATTTGGGCGACTGAATCTATCGCAGGTATGGGGGTTGATGGTCGTACTTTAGTTACTAAGACTTCTTTCCGCTTCTTAAATACTTTATATACAATGGGGCCATCACCAGAACCTAATATGACTATCCTTTGGTCTGAAAAATTACCAAGTGGATTTAAAGAGTTCGCATCTAAAGTATCAATTGATACTTCATCATTACAATATGAAAATGATGATTTAATGCGTCCTGACTTTAATAATGATGACTATGCTATTGCATGTTGTGTAAGCCCAATGATTGTAGGTAAACAAATGCAATTCTTTGGTGCGCGTGCAAATCTTGCTAAAACTCTTCTATACGCAATCAATGGCGGGGTGGATGAAAAGTTAAAAATGCAAGTTGGTCCTAAAGAAGCTCCAATCACTGATGAATATTTAGATTTTGATACAGTGTTTGCTCGTTTAGATCACTTTATGGATTGGTTAGCAAAACAATATGTAACAGCTTTAAATGCTATTCACTACATGCATGACAAATATAGTTATGAAGCATCATTAATGGCGTTACATGATCGTGATGTTATTCGTACTATGGCATGTGGTATTGCTGGTCTTTCTGTTGCTGCTGACTCGCTGTCTGCAATTAAATATGCAAAAGTGAAAACGGTTCGTGATGAAGATGGTTTAGCGACTGATTTTGAAATTGAAGGCGAATATCCACAATTCGGTAACAATGATCCTCGAGTCGATGATATTGCAGTTGACCTAGTTGAACGTTTCATGAAGAAAATTCAAAAACTTAAAACTTATCGTAACGCAATTCCTACTCAATCAGTATTAACCATTACATCAAACGTTGTATATGGTAAGAAAACAGGAAATACTCCAGACGGACGACGTGCTGGTGCACCATTTGGACCAGGTGCTAACCCAATGCATGGGCGTGACCAAAAAGGTGCAGTGGCTTCATTAACCTCTGTTGCTAAACTACCATTTGCTTACGCTAAAGATGGTATTTCTTATACTTTCTCAATCGTTCCAAATGCATTAGGTAAAGATGATAGTGCTCGTAAACGTAACTTAGCCGGTTTAATGGATGGTTACTTCCATCACGAAGCAACAGTTGAAGGTGGCCAACATCTAAATGTTAACGTATTAAATCGTGATACATTGTTAGATGCGATGGAACATCCTGAAAAATATCCACAATTAACTATTCGTGTTTCTGGATATGCAGTACGTTTCAACTCATTAACTAAAGAACAACAAAATGACGTAATTAGTCGTACATTTACGCAATCAATGTAATTTAGTTAATGGATTACTTTACCGAAAATAGCGTCCTTTAGGGCGCTATTTTTTTATCAAGCCTCAACAATATTGGTATTAATTTTAATTAAAAAATATCAATACGATTGGTGTAAGCTTGGTGGTACGGGTACGGCGTTAAAATTATTAAAAAGCGATATGAGCAATGATTAGAGATTATCTATGGAACAACAAAATATTATTATGACAACAAAGACACCTATTAAAGGTCGAATCCATTCTTTTGAATCTTTTGGTACTGTTGATGGTCCTGGGATTCGTTTTATTGTTTTTTTTCAAGGTTGCTTAATGCGTTGTTTATATTGTCATAACCGTGACACTTGGGATGTAAAAGCAGGTCGAGAAGTCACTGTTGATGAGCTTATGAAAGAGATTGTTTCTTACAAAAGTTTTATTATGCCAAATGGTGGTGGTGTTACGGCTTCTGGCGGTGAGGCAACTTTACAAGCTGAATTTGTTACTGAATGGTTTAGAGCTTGTCACCAAGAGGGTATTAGTACTTGTTTAGATACTAATGGTTATGCAAGACAGCTCGATCATGTTGTTGATGAACTTTTAGAAGTGACGGATTTAGTCATGCTTGACTTAAAACAAGTCAATGATGAAATACATCAAAAATTAGTCGGCGTTCCTAATAAGCGGGTTCTTGAGTTTGCCAAATATTTACAAAAAATCAATAAACGAACTTGGATACGTTATGTGGTTGTTCCTGGATGGACCGATGATGATGATTCAGCACATTTGCTTGGTCAATTTATTCAAGGGATGGACAATATTGAGCGTGTAGAATTGCTTGCTTACCATAAAATGGGGGCATATAAATGGGATACGCTTGGTGATAAATATAAGTTGGAAGGGGTTGAATCGCCACCAAGAGAAACGCTTGATAGGATCAAAAGCATCATAGAAAGTTATGGTCATTATGTCACTTTTAGTAAATAATAGATAAACGGTTAGCAAAAGGCACAATGGATAGTGCCTTCTTTGCATCCATTAAATTCTTTTGCGTGTTATTGCTCGCATAACAAAAATCCCACCTTCCAAAGCTAGAATACAAACTGATAGCCAAATAAATCCATATGACACAATGTGCCTTAATGAGACTGTTTCATGTAAAAATACTATTGAAATAAGTGTTAGTAGTACGGGTTCCACGTATCCCATTAAGCCAAATAATCCCATGGGCAATAAACGACTAGCAACGAAATACATTGCAAAAGCAACCGCAGTGATGATACCTAACATAGGGATATAAATATGGAAATGAGAAAGATCACTGATTATTTTGTCTAAACGATAGTTTAGAGCACAATATATAATGCACCCTAAGAAGATAAACAAAAAGTCAGAAAACGTGCCAGAAATGCCATCTATTTGCAATTTGCGCCTTACTATAAAGTATATAGGGTACCCCAAGGCGATAACAACTGTTTCCCATGAAAATGCACCTGTAATGTAGATTTCAATAGCAACGCCTAATACAGCAAGTCCAACCGAAATTTTTTGTAAAAAACTAAGATTTTCTTTATAAACGATCTGTCCAGAAATCACCATTGCTAATGGTAATAAAAAATAACCCAGTGAGGCGGATAATCCATGTCCATTAAGTGGCGCCCAGATAAAAATCATCATCTGTATTGTGAGCAAAAACGAAGAAAATAATAACCCCAATAAAAGAAGAGGTTGTTCTTTTATTCGCCTAAATAGTGCAGTTATAGCTGACCATTGTTTTCCTGCAATGATCAATACAACTATTGCAGGAAATGATGTTAATAATCGCCAACAAAAAATATCAACAACAGATAAGGGATGTAATAAAACTGGATAGTAATAAAGTAGCCCAAATAAACATGATGCCAGTATTGAAAGCACGACTCCTTTTATCATTTCTCCACCTACCTTAATAAAAAAATAGCGCTAATTATTAGCGCTATTGTCTATGTTATATATAAATATCTTATCCGATAAACTCAACGCCATTCATATAAGGAACTAAAACAGATGGAATTTTAATTGTGCCATCTGCTTGTTGATAATTTTCCATAATGGCAACCAGCGTTCGACCTACTGCTAATCCAGAACCATTTAGTGTATGCACTAAATATGTTTTATTGTCAGCTTTATTACGATAACGAGCTTGCATACGTCGAGCTTGGAAATCCCACATATTTGAACAAGAAGAGATTTCACGATAGGTATTTTGAGCAGGTACCCATACTTCCAGATCATAGGTTTTACATGAGCCAAAGCCCATATCACCAGTACACAGTACAATTTTCCGATATGGCAGTTCAAGTAATTGTAATACTTTTTCTGCGTGAGCAGTTAGCTCCTCTAGCGCTTTCATAGATTCTTCAGGTTTAACAATTTGAACCAATTCTACTTTATCAAATTGATGCATACGAATTAAGCCACGAGTGTCTTTACCATAAGATCCCGCCTCTGAACGGAAGCAAGGAGTATGCGCTGTCATTTTTAATGGTAATACACTTTCATCAAGAATTTCATCGCGTACAAGGTTAGTGACTGGCACTTCAGCGGTTGGAATTAATGCATAATTACTGCTCTCTGTCTCTTCGTCAAGCGGTTTAGTATGAAATAAGTCCCCAGCGAACTTAGGTAATTGTCCTGTGCCAAAAAGCGTTGCTTGATTTACAAGATACGGTACATAAATTTCGGCATAGCCGTGTTGTTCGGTGTGTAAATCTAACATAAATTGGGTGATAGCACGATGTAAGCGCGCTATTTGCGATTTCATAACCACAAAACGAGCACCTGTTAGTTTTACACCAGCTGCAAAATCAAGCCCACCAAAACGTTCACCTAATGCAACGTGATCTTGAACTGGAAAATCAAATGTCCTTGGTGTACCAAAACGTGATATTTCGATATTATCGCTTTCATCTTTACCATCAGGTACAGAATCATCAGGGATATTTGGGATAGTAGAGGCAATATCTTTAATTTGATTGAGTAATGTTTCAAGCTCTGTTTTTGCACTATTAAGTTTTTCACCTAGCTTGTTGACTTCTTCACGAACAGCTGTGATGTCTTCACCACGAGCCTTTGCTTGACCAATCGCTTTTGAGCGAGCATTACGCTCAGCTTGTAAGTTCTCAGTTTCAACTTGTAATACTTTGCGTTTTTCTTCTAAATGACGAATAGTATCAATATCTAATTTAAATCCACGACGTGCTAATTTCTTAGCGACAAGATCCAATTCATTTCGGAGTAAATTTGGGTCTAACATACATAATGTCCATTATTAATTAGGGAATATCTTTCTACTTTGTTGTTATTCTAATATAGATAACAGAACATATAAATCAAAAAGTAGATTGATTTATTGATATTAAAATTTGTGAGCTTAGTATACTAGAATTATATCGGGATTCAACCTAAATGGCGCACCCGAAGGGATTCGAACCCCTGACCGCTCGGTTCGAAGCCGAGTGCTCTATCCAGCTGAGCTACGGATGCGTGTAAGTTCGTTAAAAAAGTGGTGCATCCGAAGGGATTCGAACCCCTGACCGCCCGGTTCGTAGCCGGGTACTCTATCCAGCTGAGCTACGGATGCGTTTTGAATTTATTAAAATGGTGCATCCGAAGGGATTCGAACCCCTGACCGCCCGGTTCGTAGCCGGGTACTCTATCCAGCTGAGCTACGGATGCATATTTTAATTTATTAAAATGGCGGTGAGAGAGGGATTCGAACCCTCGATGCAGCTTTTGACCGCATACTCCCTTAGCAGGGGAGCGCCTTCAGCCTCTCGGCCATCTCACCAAAACATTATGACTCTGCTTTAACAACAAAATCATAATGTGTGGCGCACATATTACGTTTTACAAAAAATAAGTCAAACATTTTTTTGTTTACGCGTGCTGGTTGTTTATTTCCTGCCCAATATTACTCTCTTGTCTCCGATAATTCATCGTTTGTAACCTGTGGTTGATGAATTTTGTTATATATCTCTTCCCTATGAATAGAAACTTCTTTAGGTGCATTAATACCAACTCTGACTTGATTTCCTTTTACGCCCAAGATGGTAATAACTACATCGTCACCAATTATTAGTGTTTCACCTACTCTCCTAGTTAAAATTAACATTAGATCTCCTAATATCAGTTAAGTATATATCCAAACAATTTTAAGATATAGCTTCGTCAGCCCCCCATCAATAAGACAGAAAGACGGAATTTTACAGATATACTCTAATATTTAATTAACAAACATTTGAGTATATCTGGCTAACTTGCTTGTAATTTATTACTGATTTCCTTTTTCACAGAAGACAACGCTTCTGGTAATGCTGAAAGATCCATTCCACCTGCTTGGGCGAAATCAGGTCGCCCACCACCTTTACCACCTACTTTTAATGCTAATTGAGAAACTAGTTCTCCAGCTTTAACTATATTGACTAAATCGTTAGTGACACCTGCAGCTATATTAATTTTGCCCTCATTGATAGCAGCTAAAATAATTACGCCTGTTTTTAATTGATTTTTAAGATCATCAATCATAGTCCGTAATAATTTTGCTTCAACGTTATCAAGTTTAGCAATTAACAGATTTTTATTATTTATTTTTTCACATTGGTTAAGCAATTGTACACTTTCTTGGCTAGCTTTCTGTGCTTTTAATTGCTCAATTGTTTTTTCAAGCAGTTTAGTTTGATCGAGTAATTGATCAATGCGTGCTAAAACTGTAGATTTGTCACTTTTAACTAATTGTCCAATTTGAGTTAATAAGTTGGATTCATTATGTATCATATCCATTGCATTTTGCCCTGACGTTGCCTCGATACGACGTACACCAGACGCAATGCTTGATTCTGATATTATTTTAAATAAACCAATATCTCCAGTTCTATCTACGTGAGTACCACCACAAAGTTCAATTGAAAAATCGCCCATAGTTAAAACTCTAACGATATCTTCATATTTTTCGCCGAATAAAGCCATTGCGCCTTTATCTTTCGCCTTATCAATTGGCATTAGCTCAATCTCTACTAATAAATTGCGACGAATCTGTTGATTAACTAAGTTCTCTATTTCAATAATTTGTTCTGACGTAATGGCTTGATTATGTGAAAAGTCAAAACGTAGATAGCTATCGTTAACTAAAGACCCTTTTTGATGAACATGGTTACCTAAAACACGTTGCAAGGCAGCTTGTAATAAATGTGTAGCAGAATGATTACGACGAATACGTTCGCGTAATTCTACATCAATAGCTGCAGTGATATTATTACCAACTTTTAAAAAACCTTTTACAATTTTTCCTAAATGGCCAATACTTTTACCATATTTTTGACTATCAAAAACCCTAAATTCAAGATTAGCTGCTGTTAATAAGCCTTTATCACCAATTTGACCACCAGATTCTCCATAAAATGGCGTTTTGTCTAAAACGACGATAGCTTCATCGCCAGCACTAATACTTTCAACTTTTTGACCATTTTTAAATATAGCAATAACTTTTCCGGATGATTCTGTTGCTTGATAGCCTAAAAACTCAGTTATATCATCAAGTTTAATAACATTGCTATAATCGACATTAAATGAGCTTGATTCGCGGGCTCGTTTCCTTTGCTCTTCCATACATTGATTAAAGCCAGATTCATCAATACTAATATTTTTTTCTCGGCATACATCAGCTGTTAGATCTAACGGGAAGCCATAAGTATCATAAAGTTTAAACGCAACATCTCCAGGTAAAACTTCACCAGTTATTTTAGCTAACTCTTGATCAAGCAAAGATAACCCTCGCTCTAGCGTTTTTAAAAACTGTTCTTCCTCAATTTTGAGTGCGTTTTCAACTAATTCTCGATTATTTTCTAATTCGACTGCTGCACTTCCCATGACGTCAATTAATGGTTTAACCAGCTTATAGAAGAAGATATCTTTTGCTCCTAGCATATGCCCATGGCGCACTGCACGCCGAATAATACGGCGTAATACATATCCTCGACCTTCGTTCGAAGGTAAAACACCATCCGAAATTAGAAAAGCACAAGAACGGATATGGTCAGCAATAACTCTGAGTGATTTACTTTCTAAATCTTTAGTTTGAATAATATTAGCTGCATCTTGAATTAATTTCTTAAATACATCTATTTCATAATTAGAATTTACATGTTGCAAAACTGCAGCAATACGTTCTAGTCCCATACCTGTATCGACTGATGGTTTTGGTAATGGTTCCATTGTGCCATCAGGATGGCGATTAAATTGCATGAAAACAATATTCCAAATTTCGATAAATCTGTCACCATCTTCTTCAGCACTGCCAGGAGGTCCCCCAAAAATATGATCACCATGATCATAGAAAATTTCGGTACATGGACCACAAGGACCAGTATCACCCATCTGCCAGAAATTATCTGAGGCATATGGAGCACCTTTATTATCACCAATACGAATGATGCGTTCTTTTGGTATACCTATTTCTTTTTCCCAAATTGCATACGCTTCGTCATCTGTCTCATAAACGGTAACCGTTAACTTATTTTTAGGTAGATTAAACCATTCTTCACTGGTTAATAATTCCCATGCAAAATGTATTGCATCATGCTTAAAATAGTCACCGAAACTAAAATTCCCTAACATTTCAAAAAAAGTATGATGTCGAGCAGTATAGCCAACATTATCTAAATCATTATGTTTACCACCAGCACGGACGCAACGTTGCGATGTTGTTGCTCTAGTATAAGAACGCTTATCAACACCTAGAAATACATCTTTAAATTGATTCATTCCGGCATTAGTAAATAACAGTGTTGGGTCATTGTGTGGAACAAGGGAACTACTTGCGACAACTTGATGTCCTTTGCCACGGAAAAAGTCAAGAAAACTTTGACGAATTTCTGCAGTACTTTTCATTTATGCTTCCATATAAAACGATAGATTTTTAAACATAGTAATATACCCGTTACAACTAAAGTTGAAAAGTAAATATTCTTAAATCGGGTTGAAGCTAGTTAATATTACAAGTAAATAAGGAAAAAATAAAAAAGAATTAGTGAGCTTTTTGTAATCAATTTTATTAAATTACATATATTGTATTCTAGATATTATAATTACTTAAGTCAATAAATTGGACACAGTTTTAATATCATCTTGTGTATAGCCTCTCGCAATCAAAAAATTAATAACTTTTTGTTTTTTATGATTGTTTTTAAAGTCAATTAGTTTTAGCTTTTTTATTAATTGTTTATATGCAAGATTTGCCCAGTTAATATTAGACATCTGTAATAATTGTCGACTCAAATCAACTGATAACCCTCGTTGTTTAAGCTCCATTGCAATTCTATACTTTCCATAACCTTTATTTGCACGCATAACAATATAATTTTTAATATATTGTTCATCATTAATCCAATTTTGATTAATACAATATTCAATTACATCTAGTATTTCAGTTTTCAGTGTAGCTAATTGATCGTGATATTTTTCATCTGTACTTTGTAGCTTTTTGGCAAAAAAAAATGTTATTTTTTGTCCCAGTTCATATGAAGAGTGATCTCGCTGTGCAAGTAATTGCACAGCTTTATTTAGAATTGATTTATTGAGGTTTGTATTCTTATTCAAAGTTTTCATCCTCTGATGAAATATTTCCTTCATCAGTCGTAAAAACTGCAGGACTATTTAATAATAGATCACGTAGTTTAGTTTCAAGTTCTTTAGCGATTTCAGGATGCTCTTGTAAAAACTTAATTGAGTTAGCTTTGCCTTGGCCAACTTTTTCGCCATTGTAGCTATACCATGCTCCAGCTTTATCGACCAACTTATGCTTAACTCCTAAGTCAATCAATTCTCCTTCTTTAGAAATGCCACAGCCATAAAGAATTTGGAATTCTGCTTGTCTAAAAGGTGCGGCAACTTTATTTTTTACGACTTTTACACGCGTATCACTACCAATAACATCTTCACCTTCTTTTACCGCACCTGTTCGACGAATATCTAAACGTACTGATGCATAGAATTTAAGAGCATTACCGCCAGTTGTGGTTTCTGGATTACCAAACATAACACCAATTTTCATACGAATCTGGTTAATAAAAACAACTAAACAATTTGCATTTTTGATATTCGCAGTTAATTTACGTAATGCTTGTGACATTAAACGGGCTTGCAATCCCATATGAGAATCGCCCATTTCACCTTCGATCTCTGCTTTTGGCGTTAATGCAGCCACTGAATCGACAATAATAACATCAACCGCACCAGAACGAACTAATGCATCACAAATTTCGAGTGCTTGTTCTCCTGTATCTGGCTGAGACACTAATAAGTCGTCTACTTGCACTCCTAATTTTGCGGCATAAATTGGGTCGAGTGCATGTTCGGCATCAATAAATGCACAAGTTTTACCTTCTTTTTGAGCTTGTGCTATGACAGATAAAGTGAGTGTTGTTTTACCTGATGATTCGGGGCCAAAAATTTCAACGATTCGGCCCATTGGTAATCCACCGATACCTAATGCAATATCTAATCCTAAAGAACCAGTAGATACCGCATCTACATCTAAAGTTTGGGTATCGCCTAAACGCATAATCGAACCTTTGCCAAATTGTTTTTCGATTTGACTTAATGCAGCGGAAAGTGCGCGTTGTTTGTTTTCGTTCATATTATAAAACTCCAGTGAGTTAAGATATGGATATATTACACTGTATTATTATACAGTATCAAGTTTTTTTTATACAGAGCAATCATTTAGTTAATTACGGGAATTACTTCACAAATTTTTATGAATAATGGTTGAGTTTAATAATGGAAACTAACAGATGGTGATGAAATATTGATATTCAAGATTACATTTATTGGATTATTCTATTAATTTTATGATTATAATACTCGATTAAATTAAACTAATAATGATTCTTTAAATAAGAAAAGTAATGTGTTTTATAGAGATTGTTATTTACACAATATAATAATCAAATTCTACTAATTTAATGCAATGCAGTAATATTTTCATAAAAATACCTTTTTAATTATTGGCTTTAAATAACTTTTTAATCACACTTTATTTATTAAAGTAATTATTTATCAAGTGATTGTTTAAAATAATTCATCAGTTTTTATACTTAACGCTATACTAATCTGTAATATTTTTACAGGTTAAAATATATATCAAATAAGGAAAATAATGGCCATTGATAGACAACATTATGTTTTATGCTCACACTGTGATTTGGTCATAGAATTAGCTGATATAGTTATAGGGCATAAAGCTGTTTGCTCACGTTGTAATACAACGTTAGCTAAAAACAATAATAATATGAAGTTTAGAGCTACTATCTATGCAGTTTGTTCATTAATTATGATTATCGTAGCCTGTGGCTTTATCTTTATTGATATTCGTATTGTGGGTAATTTTATCGGTATTAGCGTATTAGATATTCCTAAAACCCTTTTTTTTGATAAATATAGCTATATTTCAGCACTTTTTATCTTATTTGTTTTGTTTTTTCCGATAGTTAATTTAGTAATTATCGTCTTTCTCTGCTCCAAGCTACGGTTAACAAAGTATCGGAAACGAGATCTACTTATTGTTTATGAAAAGTTTCAGCATTGGTGTATGCCTGAAATATTTCTTACTGGTATTTTAGTTAGTTTTGTTAAATTAATGAGTTATGGCAGTATTGGTGTGACTGGCACATTTTGGGCGTTCTGTCTATTTGTCTTTTTTTATATAAAGTCTTTAGTTATTTTTTCGCCAGAAGCAATTTGGAATGAAATTCATCGGAATAACTTTGCTACAGATACATTAAAAGTTGGTAAAACAGGCATTTGTCAAAATTTAAAACTATGCAAATGCTGTCAGGCTATATTGCCTGTGCAATATATAAAATGTCCAAGATGTAAGCAAAAAAGCAAAATTAGAGATCGTGATAAAATACAATGGACCCTAGCTTTGTTGGTTACTTCATTGATTTTATACATTCCCGCTAATTTATTTGGAATTATGATAACTGTTGTTTTAGGGGCATCATCTACTTCAAATATTATGGATGGTGTTATTTATATGTGGCAAGCAGGCGATGTGCCTGTTGCTCTTGTCATTTTTATTGCTAGTGTCATTATACCAATCTTAAAAATCATTTCATTAAGCTGGCTTTGCTATTTTGCACTAGCAGTAAAACGAAAAAATAAACGTAATTGCTTAAAAATGAAAAAATTGTACACTGCAGTTGAGTTTATTGGTAAATGGTCAATGATAGATATATTTGTGGTCTCTGTTGTTTGTTCTTTAGTGAGAAATCAACAAATGATGGGGGTTTATCCAGATATTGGTGTTACATTTTTTGCAACTGTCGTTATTATCACAATGATTGCATCACAAAAATTTGATCCTCGTTTAATTTGGGATCGTCCGCAAAATAGACAATAGATTAATAGGAACAATATGGCAACATCAAATAAATCAGCAAAAATAATTAAAATTAGAGCTATTTCAGCAATATGGATTATTCCCATTGTTACTGCAATTGTTGGTCTATGGATAATCTACTCTCATTTTACCAATAAAGGTACTTCGTTCACATTGCTTGCAAAAGATGCAAGTGGCATTGTTGCTGGAAAAACGGTAATTAAAAACCGTAGTGTTGATGTCGGTATAGTTGATGAAGTGACTTTATCGGATGACTACAAGCAAGTGGTAATAAAAGGCCGAATTTATAATGATATGGTTCCACTATTAAAAAATGATTCGATTTTTTGGGTTGTCAAGCCTGAAATTGGTCGCGATGGAGTGACTGGATTGGGGACTATTTTATCGGGTGTATATATAGAATTAATTGCCGGAAACGATACTCACAGTTTTCAAAATAAACCCTTCGTGCTTTCTGATACACCGCCATTATCCGATCCAAGTATTAAAGGAATTCGTTTAAATCTCGAAAGTGAGCAAAACGGTGTAATTCCTCGAGGTGCTTCTGTTATGTTTCATGGCTACCGTGTAGGTAATGTTGAAACCTCAGAATTTGATGTTGAAGCGCGTAAAATGAAATATCAAATTTTTATTACTAAACCTTACGACGTCTTAGTAACACAAAATGTCCGCTTTTGGAAAGAGGGGGGAATTAATTTGACACTCTCATCTCTAGGTGCAAACTTAGATGTTCCTTCTTTAGATGTATTAATGTCTGGTGGAATCAGTTTTGATTTACCTGATGGATCTAAATTAGGCGCGCCTGCGGAGCAAAATGCAGTTTATAAATTATATGAAGATAAAAAATCCATCCAAGATTCACAATATACTGAATATAAAGAATTTCTTATTATGCTTTCTGATTCTATATCTGGATTGTCAGAAGGTGTACCTGTTGAATATCATGGTATTAGGTTAGGTACAGTATCTAAAGTGCCATTTTATACTGCTGAAATGCTAGAAAAATCATCAATTTTAAATAAAAAAGTGCCGATATTAATCAGGATCGAACCTGATCGTTTATCTGAACTCGTTGATGAAAAGATCGACATTGCCGCAGTGATTATGAAAGAGCAAAAAAATGGGTTAAGAGCTTCATTAAAAACATCAAACATGTTCACTGGTGCACTGTATATAGATCTTGATTTTTATCCTGACCTAAAAAACAAATATGATCCCAAACTAGCGAAGCAGTTTGGTTACGATACAATTGAGACAACTTCGACTGGAATTGCGCAAATTCAGGCAAAAATTATGCAGTTACTAGATAACTTTAATAAATTACCATTTAACAATACTTTATCACAGTTTAATCAATCATTAGCTTCAAGCCAACATTTAATGGAATCATTAAATCAGATTATGGCTAGTAAAGAGATGCAGAATATGCCCAAAGATTTGCAAAAGACTTTACGTTCACTAAATGAAACAATGAAAGGCTTACAGCCAGGTTCTGAACTCAACAATCAAATGAAAGAGAGTTTACAAAAAGTGCAACAAATGATGGACGAACTCACTCCATTACTCAATACGCTTAATGATAAAAGTAATGCACTGATTTTTTCTGCGCCGGCGAAAAAAGATCAAGAACCTCAAGCAAAAGGTAAAAAATAATGAACAGAATATACAAAAAACTACTTATAGTCGTATTTATGCCATTGTTCGCTATATTAGCGGGTTGCTCTGCTAGCAACCCGAGTAAAAGTTATTTTCAACTTACTAGCAATTCACAGATTCCTGTATCGCAAAACATGAAAACCACGAATCAATTTATTTGGATTGAGTCAGTTGATGTGGCGAGTTTTTTAAATAAACCGGGTATTGTATTACAAACCGATAATATCAAATATGAAACAGCAATCAACCATTTATGGGTATCAACGTTATCTCAGCAGCTTCAAGACCGATTAACGCAGGATTTAACGGCTATGTTACCTAATTATTTAGTATCCAGTAAGTCAATTACAACACCAACACTAACGGTAAAATTATTTATAGATAGCTTTCATGGTAGTTATACGGGGGATGCGATAATTAAAGGTCGATGGGTTGTTACTGACCGTAAAAATAATATTGAAACCAAACCATTTGAGCGCCATGTTCCTTTAGCAACCAATGGCTATGATGCTTTAGTTAAAGCGCTATCGAAAGGATGGCAAGATGAAGAACTAGACTTTGCAAACTCAATAAAGCATTAGTGTTACACTGACATTCCTTCAGCGTGCTGACGGAATGTCTAAACTTAAATAGCAATAGATCTTAGTGACAGTTTGAACTGACTAAAAACCTTATCATCAATTTCCACCCATTTGCGAACACTATTGATAAAAGCGATTTTATCGGCATTTACCAGATCATCTTTTAAAATCGTTTTTTCTAACAATTGATTGTGATCCAAATAAAATTGTCGCATGGTGCCAGCTAATAATCCTGATTCTTTTTTAGGTGTCACCCATTGATCATTAATCAGTAACGCGAGATTACCATTAACAAATTCAGTTATCTCATTGTGTTGATTAAAATTAATATATTCTTTTCCTACAGTTAAATCCGGAAAGTGCTCACGATTTGATGTTTTATGATACAAATAGACATTTTGGTTATCAACGCACTGTGTTGCAAGTTGAATTTCATTAATGTCTATCGGAGTGTTAATGATATCTTTACTAATAGTATAATGCCCATCTTTTTGCTGTAAGATTCTTACTTTATAAATATTGTTAGGCATTGAATTTGCTAACTTAATAAGTTGCAACTTAATTGCGTGAATGTCACAGTTAAAATCAAAATAATCAGCTGATTGGGCAAGCCTGCTTAAGTGTTCATTCAATAAAAAGAATTGCCCTTTTTCAAGCAATAACGATTCAATGATATATTTTGGAGTAGAAGTAGTACGATGCAAAATTGCTGTTTTAGCCAAGATCTCGCTATATTCGTCTTGGGATGTCGAATCCCAAGTGATCCCCCCGCCAACACCATAACGCAACTGTTGGTTGTGTATGGTCAATGTACGAATTGGGATATTAAATATGGCCTTATTCATATAGGGCTCAATGTAACCAATTGTCCCACAGTAAACGCCACGTGGTGAGTTTTCAATATCTGCGATAATTTGCATGGTACTGGTTTTTGGGGCACCGGTAATTGATCCGCAAGGGAATAGGGCTTGAAAAATTTGATATAAATTGACATCTTCTTTCAATTCACCTTGAATTATTGAAGTCAATTGCCAAACCGTTGGATATTTTTCAGCTGAAAATAATTCAGGCACCGTTACTGTTCCTGGTTTTGCAATGCGACTTAAATCATTACGCAACAAATCAACAATCATCATGTTTTCAGCCTGATTTTTTTCAGAAAATAATAATTTTAACTGTTGTTTATCTTGTTGATTATTTAAGCCGCGTGCAGTTGTCCCTTTCATTGGCTTTGTCGTAATAATTTTATTGTCTAACTTAAAGAATAATTCCGGTGAGATGGATAAAATATGATAATCATCAAACTCAAGATAAGCGCAATAATCTGCCTGATTGTTTTTTTGTAAAAAGTGGTAATAATCAATAGCGCTTTCATTAAATGGTGCGGTAAATTGAATCGTATAGTTGGTTTGATAAGTATTACCTGATTCAATTTGTGATCGAATAAAGTCAATTTTTTGATTATATTCATCCATTAATGTATCGCTAATTAAGTTAAAACTTGACGGTGTATAACCACTTATTTCTACTTGTTCAACGATAGAATAATGATCAAAAATACCAAATAACAATAGTGGTAAACCTTGATGGACCTCATCATTATGTTTTGTTTTATTTTCGCTATTTAACCCTGTTGCGCTTTCATAAGCGAGATACCCAACCGCGTAAAAACCTTGTTGCGTAAATTTTTCGATTAAATCGAATTGCTGTTTAATTGTCGAGTAATCATTCGATCTTAAAATGGCGATAGGATTGCAAAAATATTTATGTTGATTTTCAAAATCTATATAAATTTTCATATCAAGATTGCTCATGGACAAAATTATTAATCATTTGTAAACCTGATTCGGTTTTTATCGCTTCAGGGTGGAATTGAACTGACTCAATGGGTAACGATTTATGACGCAATCCCATAATCAACCCTTGATTGTTTCGAGCGGTTACAATCAGGTGAGAATCTTCTTGTGAAAAATTATCACAAGCAATTAATGAGTGATAGCGAACCACTGAAAGCGGGTTTTTGACTCCTTTAAATACCCCCTGACCATCATGCGTTATTTCATCAACTTTACCATGCATCGGTATTGGTGCTTTGGCAATACGGTAACCATAATATTGAGCAATCGCTTGATGTCCTAAACAGATACCCAGTATCGGGCAAATATGAGCAAATTCGGCAATAATAGCAAGTGATATTCCTGCATGAATTGGTGCCCCTGGGCCGGGAGAAATGATAATTTTAGAAAAGCTTAGTTCTTTTATTTGTTCGATTGTTAGTTCGTCATTTTTGATAACTCTAACTTCGGCGCCAACTTGGCATAAATAATCGTAAATATTAAATGTAAAAGAATCATAATTATCTATTAATAATATCAAAATACAGTCCATTAATTACAAAACATATTGATTTAAAAACCGGTAACTGTAACAGTTAAAATCCAGTCGTAACAGGCTTTATTATATCGTTAATACACTTAAAAAAAGAAATCATTGCGATTTTACCCTCTTTTTATCTCTCTTTTATACTTAAACAATATTTTTAATGAAACTTTTTTACAAAAAGCAGTTTTTCTGTGATTGATTTCACAAAAAAAATACAACTCTACTTGTATGGTAGTATTTGTGTTGTTATTTTAATAACGTCTAAATTTACATGAGAGGTATTGAATGAAAATTGTAAAAGCAGATGTTTTTGTATGCAGTCCAGGAAGAAATTTTGTCACATTAAAAATAACCACCGACGAAGGAGTTTATGGTGTTGGTGATGCAACGCTTAATGGACGTGAATTGGCCGTAGCTTCTTATCTTAAAGATCATCTGTGCCCTCAACTAATTGGGCGCGATCCGCATCAAATAGAAGACATCTTCCAATATTTCTATAAAGGCGCCTATTGGCGTCGTGGTCCTGTGACTATGTCAGCTATTTCGGCCATTGATATGGCTCTGTGGGATATTAAAGGAAAATTAGCCAACATGCCTCTTTACCAGTTATTAGGAGGCGCGTCGCGCACAGGAGTTATGGTTTACTGTCATACTACTGGTGCAAGCATTGACGAAGCATTAGATGACTATGCTAAACATAAGGAAATGGGGTTTAAAGCAATTCGTGTGCAATGTGGTATACCGGGTATGAAGACAACCTATGGTCAAAGTAAAGGGAAAAACCTAGCTTACGAACCCGCCACTCGTGGCAATTACCCAGAAGAACAATGTTGGGCAACAGAGAAATACCTCGATTTTATGCCTAAATTGTTTGATGCCGTACGAAATAAATTTGGTTTTAATGAGCATCTACTACATGACATGCATCACCGTTTAACACCAATCGAAGCTGCTCGTTTTGGAAAAAGTATAGAAGATTACAGGCTGTTTTGGATGGAAGATCCGACACCGGCCGAAAATCAAGAATGTTTTCGTTTGATACGCCAACACACAGTCACTCCAATTGCAGTTGGTGAAGTGTTTAATAGCATCTGGGATTGTAAACAACTTATTCAAGAGCAATTGATTGATTATATTCGAACTACAATTACCCATGCGGGCGGTATTACTCATATGCGCCGTATTGCTGATTTTGCTGCACTTTATCAAGTAAGAACAGGATCCCACGGACCATCTGATTTATCCCCAATTTGCCATGCAGCTGCACTGCATTTTGATATGTGGGTACCTAATTTTGGTGTGCAAGAATTTATGGGTTATTCAGAGCAAATGCTAGAAGTCTTTTCACCAAACTGGACTTTTAATGATGGCTATATGCACCCAAGCGATGAACCAGGCCTTGGTATAGATTTTGATGAAAAGCTTGCCGAAAAATATCCATACAAACCAGCTTACTTACCAATTGCTCGTTTAGATGATGGTACGTTGTGGAATTGGTAAATTATAGGAGGTTATATGAAAAGTATTGTAATCAAACAACCTAATGAATTGGTAATTGAGGAACGAGAAGTTCCTCAGCCTGCAAATGGGGAAGTAAGAGTAAAAGTAAAATTAGCAGGTATTTGTGGTTCAGATAGCCATATATACCGCGGACATAACCCATTTGTTAAATATCCACGAGTTATTGGTCATGAATTTTTTGGTGTGATTGATGAAGTTGGTGAAGGGGTTGATAGATCTAGAATTGGAGAAAGAGTATCTGTCGATCCAGTTATTAGTTGTGGGCACTGCTATTCTTGTTTAGTAGGTCGTCCTAATGTTTGTACATCTCTTACTGTATTGGGTGTTCATCGAGATGGTGGATTTAGTCAGTACGCAGTAGTTCCAAGTAAAAATGCTTATGTTATCCCAGATGAAATTAGTGATGAGTTTGCAGTGATGATTGAACCATTTACTATCGCAGCAAATGCAACCAGCCATTTAAAACCAACTGAAAATGATATTGTACTAATTTATGGTGCAGGCCCAATGGGACTAACTTCAGTACAAGCGTTAAAAGGAGTTTATAACGTTAAAGAGGTTATTGTTGTTGATCGAATTGAAGAACGTTTAAATATGGCAAAAATTAGTGGTGCTGACAGAGTAATAAACAATACCTTTTTATCTTTAAAAGATGAGCTGGATAAGCTCAGTATTAAACCGACGGTTATTATAGATGCAGCCTGTCATCCATCCATTTTGCAAGAAGCAATTAGTATTGCATCACCAGCAGCAAGAATCTTAATTATGGGGTTCTCAAGTGATGCCTGTCAGATAACTCAGCAAGGTATTACAAGTAAAGAATTATCTATTTTTTCATCTCGATTAAATGCTAATAAATTTCCAGTTGTAATTGATTGGCTTAAGAAAAAATTAATTGACCCGCAAAAGTTAATCACACATCAATTCGATTATATGCAAGTCATTCAAGCGATAGAAACTTTTGAAAAAGATCAAGAACAGTGTTGCAAGGTGTTACTAACTATTAGTTAGGAATTTTTAAACACATTTTTATTGATGATCTTTTATATATAAAATTATAAGGCGAGTAAAATATGAATAACATAGGAAAGATTAAATGTGAAAGAAATGCTTCAGATTTAGTTAAAGCGGCTGTTTCTGGATGGCTTGGAACAGCATTAGAATTTATGGACTTTCAATTATATTCTTTAGGCGCTGCACTAGTATTTCGTGAAATATTTTTCCCCGAACAATCGGCAATTATGGCACTAATCTTAGCTATGGGAACCTATGGGGCAGGATACATTGCCCGAATTGTTGGTGCTTTTATCTTTGGGAGAATGGGAGATGCAATTGGTAGAAAGAAAGTATTATTTATTACAATTACTATGATGGGTATTTGTACAACACTAATTGGTGTATTACCAACTTATGCTCAAGTAGGTATTTTAGCTCCTTTAATGTTGGTCCTCTTACGAATAGTTCAAGGTTTGGGTGCTGGTGCTGAAATTTCAGGGGCGGGCACTATGCTTGCAGAATATGCACCTATAGGAAAAAGAGGAATTATTTCTTCATTAGTTGCAATGGGCACTAATTGCGGTACATTGAGCGCTACTGCAATTTGGGCAGTTATGTTTTTTTTGTTAGATAAAGAACAGCTAATTGCATGGGGATGGAGAGTACCTTTCCTTGTAAGTGCGATTGTTATGATTTTTGCGATATGGCTTAGAATGAACTTAAAAGAAAGCCCTGTATTTGATGGTGTTAATGATGTAAATACCCAATCAATTAATGACAAACAACCAATCAAACACATTTCATTAGTTGAAATGATAAAAAGTAAATCATTTTGGCTAGCAACTGGTTTACGTTTTGGGCAAGCAGGAAATTCAGGGTTAATTCAAACTTTTTTAGCAGGTTACTTGGTGCAGGCTTTATTATTCGAAAAAGGTATACCTACAGATGCTTTAATGATTAGTTCTATTGTAGGATTTGTTACTATTCCTTTTTTAGGGTGGTTATCTGACAAAATTGGTCGACGAATTCCATATATTGTTTTGACTGTTTCTTCAATTATTCTTGCTTATCCAATGCTATCTATTGTTGTTGATAAAAGTTATTCAGTTAGCACTATAATGTTATGCTTAATTATTATTCATAACATTGCAGTACTAGGGTTATTTGCGCTAGAAAATATTACTATGGCGGAAATGTTTGGTGCTCGTAATCGCTTTACTCAAATGGCAATATCTAAAGAAGCCGGAGGTCTTATTGCAGTCGGATTTGGTCCTTTATTAGCCGGAATTTTCTGTAATATTGTTAACGATTGGTGGCCAATTGTTGCTATGATCATTGTTTATTCTTGTATTGGTTTGATATCAGCGATTTTTATGCCAGAAATTAAAGATCGTGATTTATCTGATTTAAATGATGCTGCATTATAATTTAAGGTTTTGAAGGAAAAATAATGAAACTATCAAATCTAACTTTATCACAACTACCTGAAAAGGTAGTTGTACCGAACTATGATAGAAATAAGCTTAAAACTAAAATAGTTCATCTTGGTTTTGGTGCTTTTCATCGTGCTCATCAAGCCGTTTTTACTGACATTTTGGCAACAAAATATGGAAGCGATTGGGGATATTGTGAAGTTAATTTAATCGGCGGTGAAAAACAAATTGAAGATTTAAAGCAGCAAGATTACCTATTTAGTGTGTGTGAAATGGCTTATGATAATTGGAATTCGCGAGTTGTCGGGGTTGCCAAAGAGGCATTACATGCTGATATTGATGGTATTGCAAAAATATTAGAAGTTATGACACGCCCTGAAATCGCTATCATTTCAATAACTGTGACTGAAAAGGGATATTGTTATTTACCGTCAACGGCATCAATTGATCTAAATAACCCGCTGATTAAACACGATATTGAAAATGCAGCTAAACCGAAAACTGTTCCGGGTCTGATCGTTGAGGCATTACGTTTACGTAAAGAAAAAGGTTTAAAACCGTTTACGGTAATGTCTTGTGATAACATGCCAGAAAATGGTCATGTGACACGTAATGTTGTTTTGGCGTTAGCCAAACAACGTGATCCAAGTTTGGCTAGTTGGATCGACCAAAATGTGACATTCCCATCAACAATGGTTGACCGAATTGTACCTGCCGTGACACCTGAAACCATGGAAAAAATCCAAAAACAACTGGGTGGCATTGAAGATCCGGCTGGGGTTGCCGGAGAGCCATTTAAGCAATGGGTTATTGAAGATAACTTTGTTGCTGGCAGACCCGAGTGGCAAAAAGCCGGTGCTGAACTTGTTAGTGATGTCTTGCCTTATGAAGAGATGAAGCTACGTATGTTAAATGGTAGTCACTCGTTTTTAGCTTATTTAGGCTATTTAGCAGGTTATTTACATATTGATGAATGCATGCAAGATCCTAATTATGTGAAAGCTGCAAGACATTTGATGATAAATGAACAAGCAAGCACATTACGAGTAAAAGGAGTTGATTTACAGGCTTATGCCGATTCGTTGCTTGATCGTTATCGCAATACAGGTTTAAAACATCGTACTTGGCAAATAGCCATGGATGGTACTTTAAAATTACCCCAACGTATGCTCGATTCAGTCCGTTTTCATTTAGCGAATAACACACCTTTTGATTGCCTAGCTTTAGGTATTGCAGCTTGGATGAAATATGTAAGTGGGACTGATGATGCAGGTAAGATGATTGAGATAAGTGATCCAATTGCTGATAAGTTGAAAGAACTAGTAGCAAACAGCCAAGATAATCAAGAACGGGTAAAATCGCTATTGTCATTATCACATGTATTTGGTGATGATCTACCTAACAATAAATGTTTTGTTGAACAGGTAACTAAAGCTTATTTAGCTTTGCGGGATACTGGCGCTAAAAAGTCAGTTGAACAATTAGCAGAAAGTTTTTAAAGTTTTTTTTAAACATTACTAACACAACTAACATAATTAATAAAAACAAAGTGTAATTGCCTGCAAGGGCGTTACACTTTTCACTTGTACTCCAATTTAGTACAAATAACCTTTCTATATTTATTTCATTGAAATAGCAACACATTTCAAACAAAAAATTAAGGGGTAAGTGTTTTTTAAATTCAACGGAAGGCAAGTAGCCTAACGAAGAATGTAATCGTTTATGATTGTACCAATAGGCATAAGCCGAAAAAGCGCGTTGTAACTCAGTCGTTGAGTTTAAGCTATTAACTCTTGTTCTTTTTATTGATGTGGCAACCCCCTATTATACAAATAAGTCAAATCCTATTAATAATACATTTTCAACAATCGCGCAAAATGATATTCACACACAAATTAATTCATTAGTAGCATCAAATGAAGATAAAACAAAGATTTGTCTTGACGCTCAAAATTTACTTGATTGTGCGCATGAAGTTTGTGAAAAACACCTTTACCATGATGATATAAAACAAGATTTTATTGATGATATTAATAATTTTGCCACGCACATTGTAAATCAAGTCGAAAGCGGAGCTATGAGCTATGAACAAGGCTCAGAAGCGATAAAATCTGAAGAAAAGAGTTATGGGATCAAAGCCTGCACTGGGTAGGTCGGGGACTAAGTGTTTTAGGTGGTGCAGGCTTGATGATGACGGGGTTTGCAATGTGCACAACTGGTATGGGTTGTATACTTGGCTCATATGTAGCAGCGCATGGAGTTAATAGTATTCAAGAAGGGATAACCGGTGAGGATGGTTTTTTAAAATCAATGTATCAAGATGCGGCGGTAGGATTAGGAATGTCTAAAGAGGCAGGTTCTTTGGCTTATGATTTAGTTGATATCGGTATATCCGTACATGGTAAACTTAAATTAGTTCCTAAAATTGATAAAAGTTTTGCAATTAATCAATTTAATCGCGCTAATTCAGCAAAATTCAAATTATTTCATTATGGTAGAGAGGATTTGACACGAGCATATAGACAGATGAATAAATGGTTGTTAAGTTCTGAAATAGTAAGTGATGTTATGTCTTTAAGTGAAATTTATGAACAAAGCAAAAATATTTTTTTTAAAAACAATGAGCTTGATGAGATGAATCTATATATTTCAAATCCCGAACAGATTGATAATATAGAGAAAATTGTAGATAGTTGTGCAATAGTAATACGTATTACAGGTAGTGAATCTGATGTAGATGACCAACCTAATTATTCATTGTGCACGCGCTTGGATGGTACTACATATCGGCAATATTTTGATGGCCATATTGAAGAAGGTTCTATTGAATAACAGGAATAACACAGATGATTATATTGATTTACATTGCGTATTACTTTTTTTCAATTATGCCTATTATTATTACTTATCGTTTTAGACAATATACAATAAGTGATTATCAATATAATAAAAAGTTGAAATGGCAAAGGCGCATTATGTTGTTTTTAAATTATATCGTTGCTTTTTTCGAGGCGTTTATTGCCGGACATAGAAAAACAATCCATAACTATAGTTCTGGCTATGAGCTTTTACTTTTCTCATCAGGAATATTTATTTGTATTTACATTTTTAGCATAGGGTGGTTAGAAAGCCCAAAAGAGTATTTAAAAAAGAAAAAGAAAAAATGGAAATAATAATGACTTTAGTGAAGTTAGCTTTCCACCATTAACAACTGTCGCATTACCTTCCAAACAAATTGTAGAAATTCCTCGCGTTGTTTACAGTAATTTGAGAAACGACTGTAATGAATATACATAAAAAACAAAATTAACGCCTTATCACAGACAAGAAATATGGCGCTTATATCATAAAGAAAAAATAACGGTCACCAATTTGGCTAAATGCTATAACAAAACCTATCCGGGTGAAATGCTACACGTTGTTACCAAAGGTTTACCTTTACTTAAAAATGAAACAAAACAGCAAACTAGAGAATATTCACCCATTAATATCTATTTGATTTTTATTGTTTTTATACATAAACGTAGTGTGCTCCAGAAACTTTTTAACAAAAATTCTACTGTCTTTGTTTGTTAGATAAATGTTTGTTTAGATAAACTGCGTGATAACCAGCGTATCAATCAAAAATCGACAAAAATCACCTGCAACGACAATTTGATGTAGGTGATAAAGAACAAATTGTTGTTGCGGATTTAACCTAATGACAAAGGGTAGCGGAAGCGGCATTTAAAACAATTAAAACGGAATTAGTAAAAGGCCAACGTTTCAACTCAACGGCTGAGTTACAATGCGCTTTTTCGGCTTATGCTTATTGGTATAATCATAAACGATTACATTCTTCGTTAGGCTATTTGCCTCCCGTTAAATTTAAAAAACACTTACCCCTTAATTTTTTGTTTGAAAATGTGTTGCCATTCTAATCAAAAAAACTTTTCTTATACCTAAAAATATCCTACTATTCTTCCTTATTTTGTTCCTTACCATAAGAATGATATATGTTTAAATCTGCCGACTTAAATATTTCAGAACCCGTTAATCAACAAATTTACCGTAAATTAAGAAAAGCGATTATTACTTGTCAAGTATTGCCTGGTGTTTTACTGTCAGAAAAAGAGATTTCTAGTCAATTTAGTGTTTCAAGGCAACCGGTTAGAGAAGCGTTCATTAAATTAGCTGAAGCGGGACTTGTGCAAATTCTTCCGCAACGAGGAACATTTGTTACAAAAATATCGATTAAAAAAGTTATTGATGGCCAATTTATACGAGATGCTGTTGAGTGTGCAATTATCAAACAAGCAGCACTAATGATTAGTGCGGCAGATATTTTATTGCTGCAAAAAAATCTTGATGAACAAAAACAAGCTAATAAGCACAAGAATATTCATTATTTTCTTGAAAAAGATGATGAGTTTCATCAAATTTTAATGAATGTGATAGATTGCCAAATGGCTTGGGAAAGTGTCGAGAACATTAAAGCAATGATGGATAGAGTCAGATTTCTTTCATTAGAACAGATTTCTCCTCCAGAAAATCTTGTTAAACAACACGAAAAAATTCTGACAGCTTTAAAAAAACATGATCCGGAGCTCGCTGCAATAGCTCAACATGAACATTTATCGGCTATTTTAGAGACAATAAAAATAGTATCCAAGCAGAAGAATGAATGGTTTATTGATTAGTATGTATTAAAGCTCTCGATTATTCTTTTTTATGTTATGAATAAAATTATGTTGCTTATCTTTTTATAATCTGATTTATTTTGACGGTTATTGATTTTTACGCAAATAACCTAAAACTCCAAAATCCGCTATTGTCCATCTTCCGTTTTTAAAAATTAAAGGAAAGGTTGCTCGACTGCTTGCATTAGGTCCTGGGTTTTGTTGTACAATTTCAATTTCGTTGTCGGTTACTTTACTGATAATAGCAACATGTCCATAGCTAGACCAATTAAGGACAATAATATCGTCAACTTGTGGTTTAGTGGGTGAGCCGTTATGAAATTGTAGTAAATTGCGCTGACGATTGATCTTTCCATCAACAATTGATGGGTCAAAAAAATCTTTAGCATGACCATAGCTATTTGGCATTTTATGATTAAAACGCTGATAATAATAACGTTTAATAAATTCAACACATTGATATTTTTGACCTAAGTTATAGCCGTCTTTAGCGATATTTCTTCCACTTACATTATGGATACTACCATTATAATAGACTTTCACCCCATTAAATTCATCAATGACTTTGCCAATTTTTTGCTTATCAAATTCAATATTGGCAAAAGCACATGGATAGAGTGTATAGTAGCTCAATACGGAGAATAAACAAAGAAAGAACAAGCTTTTTTTATATTTTAATAACATTTTTATTTCCATCGTTTTAATTATTTATTATTAATCATGATCGCTTATTTTATTAAAAAATAAAATTTAATCGAATAATAAAAACATTATTATTAGTGTATCTAAAATAAAATACTGCAAGTGTCGTATTTATTCGTTGAATGGTGTTCACTTTTTATATAAGTTATTTAGTCATGATAGAGAATTATATTTAGTATTTACAATCTGAATTAGTATTTCATCATTAAGATAAATATGTTTGAATTAATCATAAAATAAGGCTACAGGATGATTAAGAAAGTTAAAATAAATGTTGGTGGTCGTGTACAAGGTGTAGGATTTCGTTTTTTTACTTATCAGCAAGCTCAAAAACTTGGTTTAGTTGGCTATGTTAGAAATTTAGATAACGGCGATGTTGAAATTATTGCTCAAGGTGACAGCTTACAAATAGCCAAATTAACACAATGGGTTAAAAATGGCGGGCCTGCATCATCGCGTATTTCATGTGTAAATATTTGCGAATTATTGCCACAAAACGATTTAACTTCTTTTAATGTTCGATATTAATTTAATAAAAAATAAAGTAGAATAATTAAAATTTTGGGCATTCGAAATAATAATTTCTAATTAATGTGATTAACGTATGTTATGAATAAAAAAAATCTTATCTGTTTTTTACTTCTCATTGTTGTTATCGGTGTTTATTACAATTATCAAAAAGGAGATGATGTAGTAAGCAAATCAACCCAAAATATATCAGATAAGCCGAATTATCAAAGTGATGAAATGTTAACAAATATTTACGACTTATCTGGTGAGCTTATTTATAAAATTGAGTCCAGTAATATTAGGCACTTTGATGATTCAGACAATACTGAATTTGATTTGCCCAATTTTACTTTTTATGATCAAGTTCATTTAGCTGCATGGCATATTAAAGCAAAGAAAGCGATACTAACAAGTGATAAACTTTTGTATCTTTATCATGATGTACAATTAGATAATTTGACACAAGAAGCTCAATTAAAACAAGTAAAAACAGATAATGCCGTGATAGATTTAACTTCACAACTAGTCACATCAAAAGATCCTGTCATCGTTAATGGTGTGGGGTTTTATTCAACAGGTATTGGATTAGCGGGTGATTTGCATGCAAAAACGGCTAACATACTTGAAAATGTAAAAACATATTATAATACAGAGGCAAAATAAAACATGATTTCGCTAAAAAAAGTTGTTTTTTCATTAATTTTATTGCTACCTATCTCTTTAAGTAGTTTTGCAAATGAATCTACTACGCAATCAGTAGAACCTAAAGAAGACCATAAGATGTTCGCCGATAATAAACCTATTACGATTGATGCGGATAATCAACAAATTGATATTGAAAATAACACAATTACATTTATTGGTAACGTTGTCATTGTTCAAGAAGGGTTAACCATACAAGCAGATAAAGTGGTTATAACAGACACGCAAGACACGGTAAAACAAAAAATCACGGCCTATGGAAATCCAGTGAATTATAAGCAAATTTTACCGGAAAACAATAAGATTGTAACGGGTCATTCTTCACAAGTTATTTACAATGTAAAACAAAATAATGTGGTTTTACAAGGTAATGCCGAATTATTTCAACAGGACAATCATATTATTAGTGATCTTATTACTTACGATGTCAAAAAACAGCAAATATTAGCGCAACCAGGTAAGAATATGCGAGTAAAAAGCACTATCATCCCAAACCAAGTTAAAGAGATGAATAAATAAAATGTCAATGTTAAAAGCGGAAAATCTAGCTAAAGTATACAAAAAACGCCGTGTAGTTGAAGATGTGAGTTTAACCGTTAATTCTGGCGAAATCGTCGGGTTATTAGGACCAAATGGCGCAGGTAAAACCACCACTTTTTATATGGTGGTTGGTATTGTGACCTTAAATGCAGGCAAAATTTACCTTGATGATCATGATATCAGCATTTTACCTTTACATGAACGGGCTCAAAAAGGCATTGGTTATTTACCACAAGAAGCCTCTATTTTTAGAAAATTGTCTGTTATTGATAACATTATGGCGATTTTAGAAACGCGCAAAGATATTGATAAAAATGAAAAAATTGATCGTGCCGAAGAATTACTTGAAGAGTTTCATATTACGCATATTCGTGACAGCATAGGTCAATCTCTATCTGGTGGTGAAAGGCGCCGAGTTGAAATAGCAAGGGCATTAGCGGCTAATCCTAAATTTATTTTGCTTGATGAACCTTTTGCTGGTGTCGATCCGATTTCAGTGATAGATATTAAAAGTATCATTAAACATTTACGTGATCGAGGGCTAGGCGTATTAATAACCGATCATAATGTCCGTGAAACGTTAGATGTTTGTGAGCGTGCTTATATTGTTAATAAAGGACATTTAATTGCTGAGGGTTCACCAAGTGACATTTTAAATAACGAATATGTAAAACGCGTTTACTTAGGAAACGAGTTCAGATTATGATCAAACCCAGTTTACAACTGAAAGTATCTCAACAATTATCCATGACACCACAATTACAATTGGCGATTCGATTGTTACAGTTGTCAACTTTAGAGCTTCAACAAGAGATTCAAACCGAGCTTGAAAATAACCCATTGCTCGAAGTGGCCGATCAATATCACGAAATTGATGTTGAACAAAACGTTAAAGATGAAAATATCGATACGCGTGAAGCCTTAGATAGCCGAGAAATACCCGAAGATATCCCATTAGATGCCTCACTAGATGATATCTATACTGCTGGAACCCCCTCTGGCACTCACTCTGATTATCGTAATGATGAATTGCCTATCTACCAAGGTGAAACTCACGAAACGTTACATGATTATTTAAGATGGCAACTTGAGTTAACGCCTTTTAGTGATATTGATAGGGCGATAGCGGTGTCGATTATTGAAGCGATTGATGAGCGAGGCTATCTAACAGTTTCATTAGATGAAATTTTGGAAGAGCAGGGTAATGACGAGATTGAATTGAACGAAGTTGAAACTGTTTTAAAGCGTATTTGGCATTTTGATCCAATTGGCGTGGGAGCCAGATCGTTACAAGAGTGTTTATCCATTCAAATTCAACATTTAACCTGTCCACTACTGGTTAAACAAATTATTGAGAACTACTTAGATTTGTTAGCGACGCGAGATTATAGAACATTAAAAAAAGTATTAAACGCAAGCGATGAGCAGTTAAAAGAAGCAGTCAATTTTATTCAACATTTACAGCCGTATCCTGGTGATTCAGTCAATACCACACCACCAGATTATGTGATCCCTGATATTTTAGTAAAAAAGGTGAATGGAAACTGGGTTGTCGATTTGAATAATGACACCATGCCGCGCTTACGTATTAATCAGCAATATGCAGCAATGGAAAAGATAGCAAATGAAAGTGATAGCCAATATATTCGCTCACATTTGCAAAATGCGAATTGGTTTATTAAAAGTGTTGAAAATCGTAATGAAACATTACTTAAAGTAAGTCAATTTATTGTTGAGCATCAGCAAGCATTTTTTGAACACGGTACTGAATACATGAAACCAATGATTTTATCTGATGTTGCAACGGCAATTGACATGCACGAATCAACCATTTCCCGTGTGACAACACAGAAATATTTACAATGCCCTACAGGAATATTTGAGTTAAAATTCTTTTTTTCTAGTCATGTAAACACAGAATCAGGTGGTGAAGCTTCGTCGACAGCTATTCGTGCTTTAATTAAAAAATATATATTGGCAGAAGACAGCAAAAAGCCATTAAGTGATAGTAAATTGGTCGCAATCCTTGAAGAACAAGGTATTATGATTGCCCGTCGAACCGTAGCAAAATATCGTGAAGTCTTATCAATTCCGCCATCAAGCCAACGTAAACAACTTTAAATTTAAATCTGTTTATGACCACGGATGATTTTAGATGACTTTTTCAGTTTCAATAATCATCATATCTGTAGTAAAAGAACCATCTGCTTGAAGTTCAAAATAATTTTTTGTATCGTCAGCTGCTGTTTCTTGGTAAATTCGTATTGCCTCAATTAACTGTTCAGGAGTACGCATTCGTTTAACCCATGTATCAAAAGAGAGTGTTAAACGATGGCGGGCTATATTATTAATGACAAAACCAGCTTCAGTTAAAAAGGTTAACCACTCACCGGGGGTATAGTGAAATAGAACATGATAAATAATAACAGAATGATGAGATAAATGGGATATAACAAAATAAACAGGGAAATAATGAAATTGTTTTTTGAAAAAGTGTTACAAAATATGAAATAAAAAATTGTCTAAAAAATTTTGCTCTAAAAATTAATTAGGCGTCATTAAATTCAAACAGTGTTGGTTGTTTTTCTTTTATCATTCGTTTATGAACTCGGTCGATTACTTTTCTAATACCTCGTTCGGTCATATTATATTTTTGGCTGAGTTCTGCATAATTATTACCTTTAAATGCATCATAGATTTGTAGATCGCGTTTGTTTAACTTAAAAAAATAATCTCTTGGAAATGTGAAATTTTGACCTCCAAATAATTCTGAAATTGTATTTGCAATGTTATCACCTAACTGTGCTGCAATATCTTCAGGTAAACCATAATCCATTGCGTCGTTAGTAGCAGATAATGATACATGTGTTAGTAATTCGTGACGTTTGATAGACATTGCAGACTTTGTCATAATTTACGCTCCTGTTTTCTTCTTATACCAATCTAGTGCACCAGGTATATTTTTTTCTAATTTATTAAAATCGATACCGGCTCTATACATCTGTTCAAAATACTCTTCATTACTGCTACGAACAGGTTTATCTTCTTCTTTATGTTCAACGTACGCAAATAAATGCTTAGTAGAATCATAAACTGACTTTAGATAATTATGATTTTTAAACGGCTTATATTCACCTAGTGCACGCTTAGCGTGAATATTATTAACGGTTTCTCTTAGTGCATGAGCCAGATGTCTGCTAGGTTGATATAATTTTAGGACCTCATTAATTAAGTTTACTGCTCTAGAATTGCTTAAATTTGATTTTTGAGTACGAAATAAAGCTATGTAGGCAATCATTGGTTTAGCACAGCCATAGTTTAAATTACTTACTAATATAAGTAGTTCTCTGCCAGAATCATCTTCAACTAATGCGTCTAAATTAATTTCGTTATGGCAAATGGGGCAACGTGTTAATTTCATACTTCTTCCTTTATATGCGTGCTTGCCAACTTTTTAGGCTTTCAATTACAACCATTGCTTGTTTTTGAGTCAGCCAATCCATCACTTCAACACCAGTAATACGTTTTACATAAGAATTGATAGCTTTTTCAGAACGATTTTTGATTTCACCTGCATCAGCTAGCTCTAGCCATAATGAGCGTATTTTTTTATGAACTGGTTCTGTAGCAGTTATTTTCCCCGTTTTTTTTGATGATTTAACTTTGAAACCTTTTAATTTCAAATTAGTTATAACTTTTTCCAGTTCCCAAACTGTCATATCCTTGGTGCTAGTTTTTTTAGTTATAGTCAGTAATAGATGACGATAGGTATCGTCATCTAAATTAAGTTGTGTTTTAGCTATATGAATAAGCTTGATGTATCTAGATTTCATCTATTTAACCTCTATTTTTGTCATAAAAACACCTTAAAAAACCAACAAAACGCTGTTTTAATGTTTTAACTGATTTTAATTTTACATATTTAGCATAGAGTTCATCGTACAGCTTTCCATCAACATAGCCCTGACCAGTTACTTCACGCATAAATGAATGTTCATGGCTGATTGAAATATAATGGTCGGGCATATAACGCTTAGGGTTAGAGAATTTAGCCATTTGCTAATTCCTCTAGCTCGTCAACAATACGATCGGCTTCACATGCCGATAAGTCACGTTCTTTACAGTACTCAATAAAATTAGGTATTTGACTAAGGATAAATTGATGCAAAATATAAAAATCTTGTATTTGCATGATTAGATAACCTCCTGTTCAAAAGGTACTATCGCAAAATCCTCTACATCTTTTTTGATAGTGATGCCAGGAACATGTGCTACTGCATTTGGTTCATTCAAAATAGCTTCTTTATTAACTTCTTCTTTTGTACGAATAAATCGTTCCAATTTTAGCTTTTTCAGTGTTTCTATAACTGTTTCTAACCCCCGAATAACACACGATGGTGGCCGATTGCGCCATTGCACTTCACCAGTAACTAAATTAGCTGATTTAACTTTACCATTGTTGGTTAATTCATCACGGTTTGCTTCGCACCAAATTTGGATGCCCTTTTGTATTTCTGCTGACTTCTTTTTTAATACTTCAATATTTGATGAATAAATTGCGGTAATTTCAGCGATTTTATCGTTCATTTCAGTTTCTAAACGAATCAATTCACGTTGAATATCACCCAGATATTTAATCGCTTCTGATGCTTGTTTTTTAGATTGCACAACATAGATTGACGCGGTAGCTTTAATACGTTTTTTAGTCTTTATCATTTCTATAGCTCCTATTCGATTAATGCAAGCGACTAATATCGCGTTCTTTCCATATAACTCGGCAGCCATTTAATTCAAATTGGCCAAACCTGTAATAACCTTCATGTCGGTAATACATCGCTTTACCCACAGCTATAAACTTATTGCACTTTGGGTGATGCTCAATTTCAATAGTTGGCTTTGAAAGTGAATCATGATAAAAACCAATGACGGTAAATTCTTCATTAGATAATATAGTTACAGCCTTATTAACCGCATTGATGCTATTATTGATGAGTTGGTTCTTTTTCATCAGATATCTCCTCGGTCTTTGATACACTCAACAATTACTTCACCTGTAACTTTTAGCGCACCAATGCGTGCAGCTAGATTTAATGCGTTAGAAACAAGGTTATTTACTGCTAATGGATAACATAATGAACGCACTTGCTTTTCACCTCGACGTGTTGTTGCAACACGTAACCGATTGATGATTTCATTAAATGCAGATAAATCAAATAACGTTGTATAGTCCATATCAACACGTGAAAATTTATGCTTGATATATTCTTCAACTTTAAAATCAAGTGGTTTTAAGTTCACAACTTCACAACGCTGAACCACTTCACGAACTTCAGGGTTGTATTCTGATAGTTTTGTTTGTAGCTCTGTTTGCCCAATCAGGATAATTGACAGTAATTTTTTAAAACCTTCTTGTAGCTCATAAAAGCGTTTTAAATGCTTAAGCGTATGAATTGATAAACCATGAGCTTCTTCAATAATCATTAAATGTTTACGACCTGATAACGCACTATTCTTGAGTAGCTCATGCATTTGCCTTGCTCGTGCTTCAGCACTGCGTTTTGGTTTTGCTTGTGGATCAATCGCATTGATGATTGCACCACTAATATCCATACTTTTTAGCGATTTACCTTTGACTTCGTTATCTTCTAAACCAAGTACATACGGCTCGATAACTGTTATTGGTTCATGATTAATATTGATCCAATCAATTAAATCATGGCGCAATGTTGATTTACCACTTCCTGATTCACCAATAACGGCCAACAAGCCCCCATGCTTTGCCGTTTGACGCATTGCTGCACGTACATAACGAATATCATCGGATAGATAAACGTCGGCATCCTGTGTCATTTCATCCGTAAATGGATCCCTTGGAATGCGGAAATGTGCCCGTGCATCTCGATTTATAGTTTGTTTTCGTAGTAACATATAGGCTGACTCCTTTGTTGATTTTTCATTTGAGTCAACTGGCACAGCGTCGTCCGGCAAGATTTCGGCTGTGTCAGTTTCTTCTTCAAAAATATTCAGTAAATAATCGTTATTTAAACCTAGTTTAATTAACGCTTTTTCAATTTTTTGCTCTAGTTCATTACGAACTATTGAGCGTGGCCAAATATCATGATTAACAAGCTGATTAATAACGGCTTGACTGATTGAATTACCTTTATACTCAATCAAGCGGGCAAGCTGTGCTTGTTTAATATTGAACTGTGCCATTACACTTTTTAATTTCAGCATTATTTAACAATCCTTAGTCCTGTTGTACCGTCAGCGACGGCAACAGGTGTTGTAAATGTACGAATTAATGAAGCTAGCGAATCTTCTGGTACACCATCTTGATAACGAGCCGATAACCATTTGTTTTCATCTATTGTTAATCTGCGCCCGATTGAGCTAGTAATACGCATTAAAGCTGCGGTTAGCGTTAATGTTGTGGTAGCCGGCTTTAAATGTTCCGGTGTTTCAATTTCATTGCCTTTTTTAGCACTTGCTAAATAAGTTGGATGTTCAATATCATCTAAATAATCCAGTGTGTTAAGCTTGCCACCAAACGGTGCTACTTGTTTTTGTTTAGCTTTCTTGATTTCGTCATCATTCATATCTGGATATGCAACTTGATCCATCGCTTTAGCTGCTTGTTCAATTTCAGTATCACCTTTCGATTTGTATTCTTCGCCAATCGCTGGTGCATCTAAACATTGTCCAAATTGGTCATAATTGCGATTTGGTTCAACACGATAAATCAGTGCTTCACCGTCATAACGAGGTACTTCAATTTGAATAGCACAATCACCATAAACTAATGAACGCACACTGACTTTATCTTTAACAGCAATACCATCTAAGCCTTTTAAACTATAGACTAATGATGATTCTGATTGTGGATGTTTGAAACTAATGGTTAAATCAGCTTTAACTTGGCGCTCTTGCTCACGACTTGCCATAAGGGCTTGGCAAACTTCTATTGATGGCAATGTGCGTAACTGCTCTGCCGTAATATGTTGCCACAGTGATTGACGTGATACAGGTTCTGATAACCCAATACGACGCAAACGTGTATCTTGCCCTGGTAAACGATTAGCGTTATATGCTTCAGCCCAGTTCATTGCTGCATGATTTAACTCATCAATACTGCTGACAGGTTGAAACTTTAAACGGCTTTCAAATTGTGTTTCGATAATATTATTGGCGTTTTCAACGCCACCTTTAGCCCTTGCATTACCTGCTTCGTGTTCTAGATATTTAACTTCTAAATGGTCTAGCAAGTTCTTGATTGCTGATGATGTATTAGCCGAACCTTTATCCCAATAAAGCAGTTGTGGTACACCATGAAATAAACGCCCATCTTGCTTACCCCAAGCAAACATTAAAAACTGGAATAATGAGTGTTGGTTTTCGCCTGCAGCTTCAACGTACCACGGAATAATGATGCCAGATGCACGGTCATACAATGTGTAACGCCAAACTTTGTATTTAACTTTTGCGTAGTTTTCTAACTTGTTTTTATAAAAATCACGGTCACGCATAATATGCTGTTTATTTTTCATGTAATAAATCAAACATAAAGATGGATCAATTTCATGCACGTGGTTCGGGTGTAAAGCACGCAATGATTGTACAGGATTTGCTACTTTTTGCGCTTTTACGTTCAATTTTCGTTGACGCATCAATCGATTAAGTGTTGCATTACTGACATTAATTTCATGTCCATTTTGTTCCAATATGCCGCGTGCGGTTGTTGTAAACATAGTTTGCTTGCCATTATCCCGTACTGATTCACGACTCATTGTTGCTATTGCTAATAAAGAATCACTTGAAACACTCATCTTGCCTTTATCCGCTCTTGCTTTACGCTCACTTGACCAACCGCAAACTTGTTTTAACTGTCTGTAAATAGTTTGTCTTGAATAACCTAAAAAAGCTTGTGCTTCATCCAAAATCACACCACGTTGCCCGTGGCTGACATTATCCAGTTTGACGGCAACTTTATTTAAATATTCACGAATATTTGGCGCAATCATGTTAATTACCTTTTAAATTACTTACTCATTAATCACACTATCGACAATGTCAGAACCAATCTCATCACTAAAATTCATCCATAAGCGTTGATACGTGTTTTTACTCTGCTGAGCTGTTAATTTTAATGAACCATGTAATATCTTAATTGTTACAACTAATGATTCCGGTAATGAATAAGGCTCCTCAGGGTCATAATCTGGATCATTTTCCATAACTTCTTTTTGTAACTTGTCTGCCATTTCCATGTATTGCCGTTGTTGTTCTAGTAGCTCATCAATACGTGATTGCGTTTCTGCTATTTGTTTTTTAAACGGCTCTAAACGCTCATCTAGTGGTACGGTTTTCATTTCAAATTGAGCCAATTTGATTGCTAATTCTTCCTTTTCTTTCGCTACATCAGCATTACGTTTGCTCAGGGCTTTATAATCAGCTTGCAAATTACTATTTTCTTTTTTGAGCTGCTCTTTTTCCTTAGCATTTTTAGCAATAAACTCTTCTGCCAATTCAACTAAGGCCTCTTTATCACCTGCTTTAGCCACTTCAATTAATGCCGTTTTTTGGTCCTCGGGTAGTTTTCGGTATTGACGTAATTCGCGATATCCGATACCCATGCGGGACATGGATTCAAGGGCTTCCTCGCCGAATGATTTTAAGTTTGCTATATCTAATTCAATTTTGTCTCTAGATGAACCGAGTAACAGACAAAAATCTTCCCACGTTCCTGAAAATAGCGAACCGTTCGCGGTTTTCATTCCTTTAAGTTGTTGATATAGTTTATTTTCACGGATAAAAGCCAATTTAGATGTGCGAACCGTTCGCGAAAACTGTTCAAAAGCCTCAGCCATTTGAGCCTGACCTAAAACTTGATTAACTAAATCACGAGATTCGTTATATTCACTTTGAATCGTAGTCATGGTATTCATTGCATCATTAATCCCTTGCTCATCAAGCGGAGGTAATTCAATTGCTTCTTTTGTTGGATTTGCTGTTCTTGCCATTTTAGTTACCTTTATCTTGCACCAGCTGTAATGCGCTGGTTCATTTCTGTTATTTGGTCTTGCATTTTAGTGATGTGAATTGCATGAGCCTGAGCTATCTGTAACATTTGCACACTATGAGCAAATAAGCCATTATCTAGCTTAATTACCAATCCTTCTTCAATAAGAGTTTGTAACGCCCTAGTAACATTAACAGGTGATTCATTAATCATCTTTGCAATATCGCCGTTAGATAAACCCGTCAACGTATAGCCTTTAAGTGCCTTGAGTACTTTCAGTATTCGAATGCCGGATGTTGAAATTTGTGAACTATGCATGTTTTTTACCCTTTTTCTATATATGAAAAACTGTTACAATCAGGGTTATGAGGCTTGTTTTAAGCCAAGTTTTACTGCGATTTCGTGCATTTTGCCGCGACTTGCTTTAGTAAAACCGTTGGTAACTCGGTAAACGTCAATTGGGTGATAGCCGTTATCATGTGCCCACTTTGTAAATGTCAGTCCCTTTTGACGGAACTGTTGCTTTACTTGTTCGGGAGTAAGAACTTTCGCAGTCATTTTTTTGCTCCTTTTATTACGAATATATGTGTAATTTATGTGCTATAGTATGGGTAATTAATTACCCACTGCCAAGGTATTTATGAGTAAAAATATACCCATTGGTTTAAGACTGCGTGATGAGCGAGAAAGACTTGGTTATAACCAAACTAATTTTGCTGAACATGCAGGAATAACAAGAAAAACTTTATTTGGATATGAAACTGGTGCTAGATCTCCTGATGCTGCGTCTCTTGCTGCGTGGGAAGAATTGGGGTTAGATGTGCTTTATGTCGTCACAGGAGTAAGCCAAAATTTAAGAACTAAAAGAGAAAAAATTTCATCAGAAAAAAAAGAACTTATTGAAGCTTTTGAGGGCATGACCCCCAAACAACAAAAAGTGCTTCTTGAACTCGGCAAAGTCTTGGTGCAACCAGAACCAAACAAAAGTGCAGGATAATGACGAGCAGCTAAAGCGAATGTTATTAGCCTTAGTGAATGGCGGAAATATAGGAGTAGAAAAATATGAAAAAAGCTTTACTGATTTTAATAGTTATAAGCATAGCTGTCGGTATATTTATCTTCATTATGGATGCTCGTTATCAACTTAGTCCTCCAACTAGCTCAGATGCAATATATTTGGCTCAAAAAAGATTAAAAATCAGTTTAAAAAATCCAAAATTTACAGATGTAATTTTCTTCAACACATCAAAAGATAAAGAATCAGAACATGTTTTAGCTGGAAATGTTTGCGGTAAAGTAGCGTCAGAATATTCAGATGATATGTATAGCCAGTTCTCAAGATTTATTGTTCCAATTCTGATAACAAATATGAACGGTAAACAAGGCGAAACTTCTACAATTTATTTAGAAGCAACACATGATAATGCAGATAACTTCCAATTTGCTTGGGATATTATGTGTAAAGAATAGAGATATTTGCATAGAAAATATTTATGAATTATAGCTTGTAATTCAAAAGAGAAAATTGCGAGGTAAAAAGTGAAAATAATAAATAAAATATTTTGTTCATTTTTTATTATGTTTAGTGTTTTTGGGTTGGCTAGCTGTGATTCTCACCCAGAATATGAGAAAAAAATAAAAAATTATATGATGGGTAAACTGAAAGATCCTGATAGTGCACAATATATATTTAAAGGTTATATGCAAGGAAAAATAGATGACCATGATGCAACTATTTATATTGTATTTATTAATGCTAAAAATGGGTATGGTGCTTTTACTGGTTATAAAGAATATGAATTTGCAATCTATAAAAACCCATCTGAAATAAGTGGATTACTTTTATCTCAAGGTGGTGTTGAAGAAGTTAGCCATTTAACAAACACAGATAGATTTGAAGTTATTGAGAAAATGAAGATTATTGATGGTTAATCTATAATATTAAAAAAGCCTTTAAAGCAGGCTATTTAAATAAATAGGACTGAGTATGAATAAATTAAATTTACTAATTTTATGTTTAGCTTTAGTTTTAACTGGCTGTGCTACTAAAAATTACGGTCGTCAGGGAGAATTAACTCAATATGAAAAAGAAACCATGACTTGCCGTGAAATAGCACTAGAAAAAGCAAAAGTTCAAGGTTTTATAGAACATGTTGACAAAGAAAGTAAATTTGATGGTCGTTCCGTTCTATCCTTTTTAGGTGATTTTGGGGTTGGTAATGTTATTGAAAAAGGTGAAGCGCTGAAAAGTGCGAATAGGCGGTTGGCGCAATTAAAAGAAGTTGAAGAGAAGAAAGATTGTGGGGAATAGTTATTAGTTAATTTTTGATGTAAGGAATCAAATAATGAGTTTTAGTAAAAACAAAGAACATCCATATACAAAGCAAGTTACTATCCAAAAGTTTTCAGCATGCATCAACGGGGTGAAAGCTGAATCATTTCAAAAAGATGTTTTTAATGCAATTAAAAATCTAGGCAATGGAACGCTTAATGTTTCAAAGGAAATTCATATTAAATGCCGAAGATATGAGGAAGTAGATAGTAAATTATTTGTTTTTTTTAGCTGGTACGATGATAAAATTGATGTTTCAACTACTGAAGCAATTGCCGATGACAAAATCACAGCTAAAACTGTAGATAATGCAGATATTTGTCATCTATTTGTTTCAATTGAAAATAACATTCTTTGGGCATTCACAACTCTTTCGCCTTTAAATATTGATGTCAGACTCAACCAAACCTTTTTCAAGCTGTTAAAGAATAAAAACTTAAATATTGTTAATGAAACTGATAAAGATAATGTGGCTATCATCCAAAAAGAAGGAATTAATCATATTGAAATTGAGGGTGTTTTCGATTTATTATCATTAGGATTCCCGAAAAAAAATATGTTCAGCAAAATGGTACAAAAAGAAAAAAATAAAGAGGAGGAACAAAATCATTATGGCACATTAATCCTAGGTAAAAAGGGTGATGCAAAAATTATTCAACGTATTGAAGAAAATCCTGCTGTTGCACTAAGTTATATGAAATCTGATTCAAATGAAACGGCAAAAAGTATTTATATTGTAACTAAAAAGAAACGTAAAATAGATGGTAGAGATTTAAAGAAAAGACATATACTATATCTCACACCAAATGGTAAAACAAAAACAGTTCACTGGTCTGATGTATGTGATTTGTTTTCGTCTATTGATGATTAAGAGAATTTAATATGAAAGTGGATATGAAATTTAGTTATTATTTAATATTAAATATTTTGGTATCTATATTCGTTAGTTATTTGTTTTCATCAACAATTACTAAAAATAAAGATGCACTGAATTTGATTGTAAATACCTTTTCTATTTTATCTGGTTTCTTATTTATTGTCATTGCTGCTATTGGTGAGCTAGCTGTATTCAAGAAAGAAGATTCATCAGCAGAAAAAATTAGAAAATACGAGAACTTCAATATCCGTTTCACTCGATTTTCTAGCTTATTTATTTTATACCTTTTTGTTTTGTTAGCAATTTTCGTAGGTTTTATATTAGAAAATGTTTCAAAATCAGAAAATGAACTCTGCAACATAGTCTTGGAAATAACTCAAATTCTAATCCCCTATATTATAACTTTTTCCGCTTGTTTTTGTTTCCTTGCTTCCATTCAATTACCTTGGTCATTAAAACGCTTTGTTGAAGAAAAAAACGAAAACAATTAATCTGCCCCCGTTCAAATTACATTTCAAGTAAGTAAGATCATAATAACCTCATACATTAATTTAATTAATTATGAGGTTTTTTATGGCTCATCCTATCAAAAAATTATCCCAAATTCGTCTGCTTAAGTGGTATTTAGTCGCTATTACTTTATTTGCAATTATTACGTTACTCTCACCTCAACAGTTGCCTGTTGTTGCTTATAAACTGGCTTTAGTCTTGCTTTCTGCTGTGATTGGTTACCACCTAGACCGTGCACTTTTCCCTTATGCATCTCCTGGAGGTTATTTATATAACGATTGGAAAGAGTTTGGTCCTGATTTTTATACTCAGCAATATATTGAATCTTTAGAAAATAATGAACAACCAGAGGCAATGGATTCTAAAATGTGTGCGGAATACCCTGTTCTTGATGAGTATCGAAACCTATTTGCGGTTGTTCTGATTCGTCGGGCGTTGATTGTTTCCGCTGTGATTTTTGGCGTAACACTTGGATTATAGCCATGCGTTACTTAACCTTACTTATTGTGTTTATGCTGTTTAGTTGTCATTTAGCGCCTGCTATAGCAGGTGTACCAAATGATGCTAAGCAACATCAACGGGAACTGACACGTAATGCACGTGCAATCTTTGGTCTTGATGCGCCAATTGCGTTGTTTGCGGCTCAAATTCATCAGGAATCTCGATGGAAAATAAATGCTAAATCACACGTAGGCGCACAGGGGCTTGCTCAATTTATGCCTACAACGGCGGATTGGATTGCAGGGGCTTACCCTAAATCATTGGGTAGCAACGAACCTTATAACCCATCTTGGGCACTGCGTGCCTTAGTTCAATATGATTATTGGTTATATCAGCGTATTAATGCAACGGCGAGTGATTGTGATAGATGGGGATTCACGCTCTCAGCATATAACGGTGGGCTTGGTTGGGTGAATCGTGATCGTCAGCGAGCAAAACGAGAATACCAAGATGCAACACATTACTGGGGGGTAGTTGAAAATATTAATGGTGGACGTAAAAGCATTAATTTTAAAGAAAACCGTGATTATCCGATTCGCATTATCTACCGTTGGCAACCTGTTTACATAGCTGAAAATTGGGGTTTAGGAGTTTGTGATGATTAAAAATATATACAAATTAATCAAAAACTTTTTTGTGGGTAGTAAAAGTTATTTTTTGTTGGGAATAATTTTGATTGTGGGTTTTGGTTCACTTTACCGATTAGGTATCAGTCATGGCAAAGCAATAGCCAAGCAAGAATATATTGCTTTAGAAGCCCAAAAAGTAGCAGATACTTTAAGCCAATTGATTGAGAGCACAAAGCAACTAACTAAAACCGCTAACGATGCAAGTTATTCATTGTCACAGCAGATAGCAGAAAGGAAATTATATGATGAACAATCAAATCAAGCATTACAAGATGCACTTAACAAAACGGCTAATGATCGCAGTCATTGCGTGTTTGATGATAGTGTCTTGCAGTTCATCGACTCAGCCCGTGCAAATGCCGCACAAGCAACAACCCATGGTTTTACCAGCACAACTGACGGTACCATGCGAATTACCCGTAAAACGACGAAATAATACGGCGGATGGTTTAGCTGAAGCCTTAAAACAGCTTTATGACCAATATGGGCAGTGCTCAGGTCGATTTATTGAACTAATAAAATATATTAACGAGGTAAACAATGGACAACGCTGATTTAGCATCAACTGTAGAAATGGAAGCACGGGAACGAATACTAGCAAAACATCAAGCAAAAGCAGGAGTATCAAGCCTGTATTGTCGAATCTGTGAAGAGCCTATAGCTGAAGCACGTCGAAAGTTAGTCGTTACTGATTTATGTATTGAATGTGCAGCATTGGAAGAAAAAAGGAATAAATGATGAATTTTAATGAACTTACCTTTAACTGGCAGTTTCTGCAATGGGCTGTAATGGCGGTGGTTGGTGTTTACTCATGGTTAATTGGACGTCAATCGGCTAGCCAAAAAGAGCTACTAGACTTACGTATTCGAGTAACACAAGTTGAAGAGACGGTTAAGTCATTACCAACTCAGCATCAGGTAACCAAATTGATTGAAAAACTAAGTAGCAATGAAGCTACTTTAAATCAGTTATCTGATCGGCTTTCAGGATTATCTCGTCAATTAGATAACATTAACCAATTTTTATTAAAGAACAAGTGAGGGATTATGAGCTACGCTGAATTTTTAAAAGAAGATCAACGGTTGGTTATTTTGCGTATCTTATATGAAATGCCAAGCTACAGTAGTAATTCTAGCATTATCTATAGTGCTTTAGATCACTATGGCCACGCTATTAGTCGTGATCAAGTTAAAACCCATTTAAGTTGGCTTGGACAGCAAGATTTAATTAAAACGGAAACAATCGGTAGTGTTATTGTTGCACGTTTAACCGATTTTGGTGCTGATGTGGCTACCGGTAAAGTTGTTGTGCCTGGTGTAAAACGTCCAAGCGCAGGAGCGTAATTATGGGACGTAAATCAACGATCCACAAATTAGAACCCGAAGTTCGTTCATACATTGAAAAACTATTACGAGCGGATCAACTTACTCTTGATGAGATGATTGCAGAACTGCAACAAAAATTCCCAAGCAATGAAACTCCTAGCAGAAGCAGTTTGCATCGATATCAGAAGGGATTTAATGAAATGACCAATAGCTTACGTGAAATTGAAACGGCATCACGTATTTTGGTTGATGAACTTGGTGATAGTGTTGATGATAAATCAGGAGCACTACTTGCTCAGGCTGTTACAACGCTGGCAACGCGTGCTGCATTTAAGGCGCATGAATCGGAAGATATCACGATTAAAGAAATTAGTTTTTTAGCGAAAGCCGCTAAAGAGGCCATGCAAGCAAGGCAATTAAGCTTTAAAGAAAGGCAGGAAATAGAGAAAGCAGCACGTGAAAAGTTATTGCGTGAACAAAAAGAAAAACTGGATGAGCTAGAAAAAACAGGCGAAGTACCAGCTGAAATGTTAGCTAAAGTAATTAAAGCGGCGTATGACTTATGACAGTAAAAAATGAACCGGCCTTAAAACTCTATGACTATCAAAAACAGTGGGTAAACGACACTAGCCGTTTTGCTATTGCAATGTTCTCTCGTCAATGCGGTAAAACCTTTACCAGTACATTACAAATTGTACTCGACTGTTTGCGAGCTGAAGCTCAAGGTAAACGTGCGCGTTGGGTGATTTTATCACGTGGTGAACGTCAAGCACGTGAAGCCATGAATGAGGGGGTTAAAGTTCATCTGCGTGCAATGTCCGCAGGTTTTAAAGAACTCGATTATGATTGGGATGCCAATATTCGAGCGTTAGAAGTTGAATTACCAGGTGGCAGTAAAATTACTGCTTTACCTGCCAATCCAGACACCGCTCGTGGTTTTAGTGCTAGTGTGTTACTTGATGAATTTGCCTTTCATCAAGATAGCCGTGCCATTTGGAAAGCCTTGTTCCCTGTTATTTCAAAGCCCGGATTAAAATTGCGTGTGATCAGCACTCCCAATGGTAAAGGGAATAAGTTCTATGAACTGATGACTGGTAAAGATGATGGTTGGTCACGCCATGTAGCGGATATTTATCAATGCGTTAATGATGGGTTGCCTCGAAATATTGAGGAATTACGCAAAGGTGCCGGTGATGATGATTTATGGGCACAAGAGTTTGAACTCAAGTGGCTTGATGAAGCCAGCAGTTGGCTTGATTTTGATTTAATTACTAGCGTTGAAGATGAAAAAGCAGGCGTTCCTGAACACTATACGGGTAATCCTTGTTTTGTTGGCGTTGATATTGCTGCACGTAATGACCTATTTGTTATTTGGGTCATTGAACAAGTGGGCGATGTTCTTTGGACTCGTGAAATTATTGAGAGAAAGCGACTCTCTTTTGCTGAACAAGATTTACTGCTTGATGATGTATTTCGCCGTTATCGAGTCATTAGAGGTTGCATGGATCAGACTGGTATGGGCGAAAAACCCGTTGAAGATGCAAAACGCCGTTATGGTGAAACAGTGATTGAAGGTGTTTTATTTACCTCTCCTAACAAACTAACATTAGCAACACAAGGTAAACAAGCATTTCAAGATAGAAAACTTCGTATTCCCGCTGGCAATAATGCCCTTCGTGCTGATTTGCATAAGTTAAAAAAAGTGACTGGAGCAACGGGGCAACCGCGTTTTGTTGCTGATTCTGATAGTAATGGTCATGCTGATCGAACTTGGGCTGCCTTTCTTGCAATTAATGCAGCTAGCCAAGATGGGTATGAAATTGAATACCAATCACTAGGCGTTCGTGATTCTTACCGTTCATTGAATCAATATTCGAGTAGCTCAGAACTGGAAACAACCGATACAGGCTTTGGCACGGTACGGGGCGGTAACGATTTTGGAGGATTTATTTAATGTTATGGTTTAAAGGCAAAAAGCCACATGTTGAAACAGGACGAGAGCTGGCAGGCACAGGTGAAAATAATGATATTACTAAATTATATGTTGGTTCGCTAGCGCAGCCAGATGATAGTGTTCTTCGTAATCGGGGTGGTGGTCGTTTAGATATTTATAAAGAAGTATTGAATGATGATGAAGTCAAGTCAGCATTTACCCAACGTCAAGATGCAGTAATCTCTCGCGAATGGAAAGTGGAACCCGGAGGCGATAAACCAATTGATACCGAAGCTGCTGAAGCTATGAGTGAGTTACTGAAGTCGGTGGGATTTGACCGTGTAACTAAGTTAATGCACTACGGTGTTTTTTACGGTTATGCTGTGGCGGAGTTAATTTATGGCATCAAAGATAATCTATATTGGATTGACGATATCAAAGTTCGTGATCGGCGTCGTTTTCGGTTTACTCCAATGGGTGAACTGCGCTTATTAACGCCCAATAATATGCATGAAGGTGTTGCTTGTGATGCACCGTACTTTTGGCATTATGCAACTGGTGCCGATCATGATGATGAACCCTACGGCTTAGGCTTGGCTCACTGGCTTTACTGGCCAAGCTTTTTTAAACGCAATGATATTAAGTTCTGGCTAATTTTTCTGGAAAAATTCGGCATGCCAACGGCAGTGGGCAAATATAGTACAGGTGCAACACAAGAACAAAAAAGGGACTTACTGTCACTCACTCGTGCAATTCAGACCGATTCAGGCATCATCATGCCAGATGGAATGACGCTTGAATTGCTACAAATAGCACGCTCAGGCGCAGGCGATTACAAAGCGTTTTACGACTCAATGAACGAAGCAATTAGGCGTGTAACCGTTGGGCAAATTACTTCCTCAGGTGGTGCATCAAGCTCAATCGGTGGTGATGAATCACTCCAAGCTGCGGTATTAAGTTCAATTGCAAAATCAGATTCTGATGTAATGTGTGAGAGTTGGAATCGAGGACCAGGTACTTGGTTTACACAGATGAATTTTCCCGGTGCTGCTGTCCCTCAAGTTTCACGTATTTTTGATGAACCTGAGGATCTGAAATCATTATCAGAACGTGATAAAAATATTATTGAATCAACTGGCTACCGCCCAACTCTTTCGCATGTACAGGATACTTATGGTGGTGAATGGGAAGAAAAACCGCAACTAGCAGAGCCGATTGATGCGCAATCTTTAAAAAACGTTGATTTTGCCGAACAGCAACCGAATACCTTTGCACCAGTGTTGCAATCAAATCATTTAAATACGGAAATACAACCAGTTACCGACCAATGGATTAATCAAATTAAAGAACTGGTTGATAATGTTCAATCATTAGAAGAATTACGTGATAAGTTATTTGAGCTAATTCCCGATATGCAATTAGATAAATATGCAAAGGTCATGGCTGAAGCATTAACAGCAGCTAATTTAGCAGGTCGCACAGAACTACTTGAGGATAGCAAAAATGGTTAATGTCGCATATGGCTCGTTGCCATTTAAAGAGCAAATTGAATTCTTCAGACGTAAAGCAAATGTGCCCACAAACAGCTATGTAGATATCTACAATAATGAGCATGATTATGCCTTTGTTGTGGCGGGTGCTAATCGTAATGCATTACTAAATGATTTTCGTGCAGCTATTGATAAAGCAATTAGCCAAGGCACTACACTTGAAAAATTTAGAAAGGATTTTGCCGAAATTGTCGAAAAACATGGCTGGAGCTATAACGGTAGTTTTAGTTGGCGTACTCGTATCATCTATGAAACGAATTTAAACAGTTCTTACCAAGCGGGTCGCTATCAACAACTACGTGATGCAAAATTTCCATATCTAGAATACTTACATAGTGATTATGTTGAACACCCTCGTGAACTTCATCAAAGTTGGGATCATCTGGTATTAAATTTTAATGACCCATGGTGGAATACTCATTTCCCTCCAAATGGATATGGTTGCCAGTGCCGTGTTCGTGGGCGGACTAAAGGTGATTTAAAAAGAATGGGAAAAAATCGACCTGACAAAGCACCAACAATAAATTGGGTTGATAGAGTGATTGGTGAAAATAGTGGTAATCCTAGAATAGTTCGAGTACCTGAAGGAATTGACCCTAGTTTTGAACATATTCCCGGACAATCAAAACTTGATAATTTTGTACCAAATCCATTAGATACAGATCCAACTTTAAAACGAGGTTTACCATCAAGCAAAGCAACTGATGAATGGCCAGCAATCCGTGAAGTAAGCAAAAATAGACTGTTAGAAAAAGGCTTAACTGAAGAAGATTATGCCAATATTTTCTTAAATGAATTTGGCGCAACGTTAACTAAGCCAGCTATTTTTAAAGATGTAGCCGGTGATGCATTAGTAATCGGTAAACAGCTTTTCACTGTTAGCAAAACTGGTGAATTGAAAGTGACAAAACGTGGTCGTGAGCAATTTTTATTGTTACTTGCGGATTCGTTAAAACTGCCCGATGAAATTTGGACAAGAATGGAATACTTTGATCATCTACAAAAATCGGTGGTTCGCCGTCGCTATATCTCACGTTTTATGATTGATGGCGAAGTTAAGCCAATGCTTGCGGTATTTGAAGTGGGTGATGATGGTTGGCTGGGTGTGACAACATTTGCGCCCGATAACCCTGAATATTTAGAACAGCTTCGGGTCGGTGTTCGAGTGTTTAAACGATAAACCTCAATCACTGCCATAATTGAGGTGCATAAGTAAGGAATTGAGGCTTTGGCAGAAGCTGCTTACTTACATTCAAAATAGTATAGGTGAAAAAATGACTGGCGTAAATATTGAGTTTAATATACAAAATGCGCTTGATGCTATGCTTCATATTGAAGCGGCCATAGATGATACTCAAAGTTTATTTAGTCATATGGGCGAAGTATTACTTGATATTCATGAAGCACGCTTTAATGCCCAAGAATCGCCCGATGGTGTACCGTGGAAAGAACTATCTCCTTGGTATAAAGACTCAAAACCCAAACAAAAAGATAAAATTTTAACGCTAGATGGTAATCTAAGAAGTACGTTGCATTGGCAGATTGAAGGCAATACTTTGTTGTTTGGTACGAACTTAATCTATGGCGCTATCCATCATTTCGGCGGTACAATTAAACCAGTTAAGGGCGTGGTAATTCCAGCACGCCCATGGCTTGGCATTAGCGCCCAAGATAAATTACTATTGGTCGATGTTGTGCGTGAGCACTTGGGTTTTGCTTAAAACGCAATATAACGCGTTTTAAGCCACTTTATTAAAAAAGGCTAATCAGTTTATTTACGAATCGCTTTAATCGTGTTGTAAATGCTTTATAATAAGTTTTTAGTGTATATTCTTTCTATTATTTTGCCACTCTCCTTTCCAAATCATTAAAAAATTATCTGCCCGCGTTCAGATTACCCTTTCCTTAAAATAGATCATGATGCTCTATATCAATTTATTGGAGCATTTTTTATGGCACTTATCCCCGTTTTTAAACCTGGTACGCACACTGCGGTAGATGGTCGAAAAATCACTTTCACTTTAGAGAACTGTATTGATTTAGCAGAAAGCTATGATCCGAGCTTGTCAGAAGCGCCTGCTGTAATCGGTCATCCAAAACTAACTGCACCAGCTTATGCATGGGCAAAATCATTTGAAGTAAAAGATGGTTTGGTTTATGCCAAGTTAGATCAGATTAATCCAGAATTTGCTGAAGCCTATAATGCGGGAAGTTATAAAAAACGTTCACTTTCAATTTATTTGCCGGATTCACCGGGCAATCCTAAACCGGGTCATTATTATGCTCGTCACATCGGTTTTTTAGGTGCAGCAGCTCCTGCTATTAAAGGCTTGCCTGACGCCAGTTTTGCGGAGTCTGAAGGTGAGCAAGGTGCCGCAGAGTTCTCTATGGCTGATGAAGAATTTGATGAGAATTTGATTTCAATTTTATCTAATTTGCGTGACCTGCTGATTGAAAAAGCCGGCATTGCCTGTGCTGACCTATTTTTACCGCAATGGCGCCTTGAATCATTGCGTGCAATATCCGACCGAAAACAAAAGGAGAAAGAAAAAATGCCACACACTTTCAACGCTAGCTTTGCCGAACAACAAGCAGCAATTGACGCTAAAAATGCTGAACTAGCAAAACGTGAACAAGCATTGCTAGAAAAAGAACAAACTAACAAGCGTGCGGAATTTGCCGCCTTTGCTGATGAATTAGTTAAATCTGGCAAATTATTACCAACCCATAAAACTACAGTCGTTGAAGTGTTTATGTCGCTAGGTAGTGAGCCAATTTCGTTTGCTGAAGGTGATGCAACGGTCAACAGTTCACCATCCGATTTAATCAAAAAAGTACTTTCTGAGCGTCCCGCATTTATGGATTTTGCTGAAAAGTCGGGGGCGGATAAAGGTACTAAAGACGGTGATGCTAAACAAGATCCTAAAGTTATTGCTGATTTAGCAAAAAAATATCAACAAGAGCAAGCAGACAAAGGTATCACAGTTTCTATTTCCCAAGCTGTTGAGCATGTAACGAAAGCTAAAAAACAGTAAACAGCAAAAGCAAACAATATTACATGGACTGATTAATTTCAGTCTTATTTTGAATTTTAATTTAGAGGTTTCTCAATATGAATATTCCGGGTTTAACAGTTGCAAAAACAGCAGAAGGTGAAATCAAGCCTCGTGTAATTGTGTGTCATGGTAATGAAGATGGGCTAGCAAAAACTGCAATTGACGGTACTGCATTATTAATCGGTGTATCAACAATTGTCGGTGGTGGTGATGGAGAAGTGTTTGACGTTGTACGCAGCGGATTGGCACAAGTTTTTTATAGCGAAACCATTGCGATTGGTGACCCAATCACTGCAAATGCGGATGGCCGAGCTAAAAAAGCGATGTCAGGTGATTTTATTATTGGCTATGCCGAAGTTGCGGGTAACGTCGATGAATTAGGCTCTATTTGGATTGCACCAAGCAAACAAGCTTAGCCTTTTATTTAACTAATGGTCCATGGTCTTTGATAAACAATTTTATAAATAGGAGTTTTATATGCAACGTCCTTTTCCCGTTGAACCGCAGTTGACTGCAATTGCTATCGCTTACCGTAATAATAAGTTAATTGCCGATGAGGTTTTGCCCCGTGTGCCTGTTTCTAGCACATCATTTAAATGGCTTGAATTTGATTTTTCAGAGCGATTTACTTTGCCTAATACCAAAGTTGGTCGGACGTCACAACCGAATCAAGTTGAGTTTAGTGCCAAAGAAAAAGAAAGCTCAGTTGAAGATTGGGGACTTGATAGCCCTGTCCCTCAAGATGATATTGATACAGCCATTACAGGCTATAACCCACTTGGTCATGCCGTTGAAGCCACGACTGATTTAATTTTGTTAGATCGTGAGGTTCGAGCTGCAAATTTGCTTTTTAATGGTGCAAATTACAACAATAAACAAACATTAACTTCTGCACAGCAATGGAATAATCCTGATAGTGACCCAGTAGCATTAATAACGGATGCATTTGATGCAATGGTTCAGCGTCCAAATATCGGCACACTAGGACGTCGAGTTGCCACAATATTACGTCGTCATCGAAAAATTGTTGCCGCATACCATGGTAATGCGGGTGAAAACGGTCTTGTTCCGCTAGGGTTCTTAGCTGACTTATTAGAGTTAGAAGCCATTTATGTCGGTGATGCATTTTTAAATAGTGCAAAACCAGGTAAATCTCCAGCATTACTTCGTGCTTGGGGCAATAAAGCATCATTCACGGTACGTAATAAATTAGCAAATACTAACGGCGGTGTGACGTTCGGTTATACAGCTCAATTTAAAGATCGTGTTTCGGGTTCGATTGTTGATCCTGATATCGGTTTACGTGGCGGTCAACGTGTTCGAGTTGGTGAGTCAGTCAAAGAGCTCGTTGTAGCTAAAGATGCGGGCTATCTGTTTGAAAATGTTATTCCAGCAAACAGTTAATAATGTGAACAACAACCAACGATAATTTATCGTTGGTTTGGGTAAAGATGATGAATATTCCATACATTACATTGCTAAATTTATCCGAACGTCCAGGACTCATTGAGCTATCGCAATTGGTTGCACAAGATGGTGAAATTCCAGTAGATGCTAATTTGTTGGAAGTCATTATTAATGGTGGTGATGTTTCAAATTGGTTACCTGATGATGTTATTAATGCAAATCGAGCAATCTCACGTATTAATGAATCAATAGCTGATACTGAAGCTGAAATCAATGGTTTTTTGCGTCAGCGTGGGCATAAGCTGCCATTAACTGTTGTGCCTCGATTATTGACAGATTGGGCACGCATTATTGTTCGTTATAAATTGCATCGCAATCGAGTTTCTGATGAAAAAAGCGATCCTATCGTGCGTGATTACAAACAAGTTCTGGGCTTTTTAAAAATGGTAGCTGAAGGGAAATATTCGCTTGGTATTGAAGATATTCTACCCGTCGCAGGCGGTGTTCCGAAACAAACTGGCCCTGTTCGTGTATTTGATATGAACACATTACGGGATTTTGGACTATGAGCAGCGCACCATTTGATGTATCAGTTATTGCTGACAAACTCAAGGTATTACTGCAAGAAAAAAACTTAGTGTTTGTTGGTACTAGTGCTGAGTACAGCAAGTTAACAGATTTAACCAGTGCGCCAACGCCAAGTGCTTATGTTCTGCTTGGTAAAGAAACGCCCAATGATAACCCCGTCGGCACAAGGCAATCTGTCAATGTTAATTTTGGTGTTGTGATTGTAGCTCGTGATTTATCAAGCCACGCGACCAATATTCAAAATGTAAAACAATTGGCAAATCCGGTTATAGGTGCGGTGCGTGATTTGTTGATTGGTAAAACAGTTCAGTTTATTGATGGAGTTCGTCCAGTCACATGGGTTGGTGGGCAAACGTTAGGTTTTCAAAATGGCGTTCTAGTGTGGATTGATTCATTTCAAACCCAGCATTTTATTGGTAGCCGATAAATAGTTTTAGGAGAAAGATATGTCAGATTTATTAATGAGTCTTCAGGGTACGATTAATCTCGCTACTCGTGATACTGCAAGTTTACCAGCCCGCCCTGGTGCATTTCGGCATGTGGGTACGGCTGATTCCTGTGAAATGGAACTAAGTGTTGAAACGGTAACACAAAATGAATCATATACAGGACAACGTCTACAAGTTGGTGAATTAACACTGGGTAAAAGTGGTACGTTAAATCTTACGTTAAAAGATTGGTCAATCGAAAACATTGCGTTAGCGCTTTATGGTGAAAAAATTACTGTTGATGCGGGTATTGTCACTGATGAAAAATTACCTGAAAGTCTGGTAATTGGTGACCGCATCAAATTAGCCCATCCATTTGTTGCCGATGTTGAGTTAAAAATTGCTGATGGAACCATATTAGTATTAGGTACGGATTATGAAATCGAATCAGCTCATGCTGGATTAATCAAGTTACTAACTACACAGGCATTAACAGCAACGGTAGATTATTCATACGCTAAGACTGAAAGCTTGGGCATTTTTACCCGTCAACCACCAGAACGTTGGTTTATGCTCGATGGTATCAATACTGACCGTGAAAATGAACATGTAATTGTGGAGCTATTCCGCGTTAAATTCAACCCAATTTCTAACTTCTCGTTACTACACAATGAGGGATACGGTGAATTACCACTTACTGCCACGGTCTTAGCTGATATGAGTCAAAACAAGGATAGCTCGCTTGGTTATTTTGGCTCATACGTTCAAAAGGCGAAGTAAATTTATTTTATTATGCGGTGATGTGTCACCGCTAATTATTCAACTCTCTAATTTTATTAGTAGGTAAATAACATGGCAGAAAAAGTGACAGCAACAAAAGAAGAATCAAATGATTTAGCAACATTAATGCCGAATCGTGAGATCGTGCTAGCTGGTGAAACAATTACAGTACGTGAATATTCATTTAAAGATGCACTAACAATCGGTAACGAAATTGACCAGTTTGTTGCATTAATTGTGAATGAAATGAACGGTACAAACAAAATCACTATTGAGCAAGCCGACACAATTATTATGGGTAATTTAGAGTTGGTTTATTCGTTAATCAGTACTTCTATTCAAAAACCGATTTCGTTTATTGAAGCGTTGTCATATGAAGATGGTTTGCAATTACTTGATTGGTGGTGGGTTGTTAATTCTCGTTTTTTTATGAACGCGGTAACTCGCAAAATCATTCGGCAAAACGCTGCAAAACAGGCAAATCAGTAAGCTGGAGTGAGGTTTTTACATTATTAATTAAAAATGGACATGATGCGCAGCAGTTACCGCATTACACGCAACGCCAATTACTGCTGTATTACGATGAATTAATTAAGTTACAAAACCGAGAACGAGCTAACCGAATTGAAGATATTTGTGTTGGCTTTAATGGTGGTAAACAAGTTACAAAGTTTGTAAAACAGTTACGCGGAGAGCAATAATAATGGCTAATAACGATATGAATATTGCAATGAAATTCACGGCTGACGTGAATCGTGCTAAAAAAAATATTCATGAAGTGAGTGATGAAGTTAAAGATTCAGCAAAAACCATTCAAGAAGCAAACCGCAAAAACGCTGAAAGTTTCCAAAAATTATTTAATCAACAATCTGAATCATGGAAAAGAGTTCATATTGAATCTTTGTGGGATGATTACATCAAAGAGCAAGAAAAACTTGCTAAGGCGCAAGAGGCAGCGGCAAAAGTTACTAAGGCTCATCAAAAAGAGGTTGAGAAATTAAAATCTGGGTTGGATCAATTATTAGCAAGTATTGATCCAGCAACTAAAGGTTTAAGTCGATTAGATGCATTAGAAAGTAAACTACGTCAATCAAAAAAAGCGGGCGTGATTGATACTGATACGTTTGATGATTATCTTGGGAAAATCAATAACCAACGTGTAGCTCTATCAACGGTTGAAACACTCAATGAAAGTACTAAAAAATTAGATCTGAATACCAGAGGCGCTCGTCGTAGTATCGCCAGTATGTTTAAACAATTAGCAAGTGGTAATTTTGCATCAGCGGGAAATTCATTACTAACAGTTGGTAATATGACGGGACGGTTACCACCATTATTTAGTGCTGCCACATTATCCGTTGGTATTTTTGTTGCTGCCGCTTACAAAATGTCACAAGTGATAAGTACGATAATTTCAGACCAAGGGCGGTTTAATCGTGCATTAATTTCAACAGGTAATTATGCTGGTGCTACAGCTGGTGGGCTTGAGGTGATGTCTCAACGCATCGGTAAAATTAATCATAACTACAGTGAAACACGTGATGTTATTGCGGAACTGGCATCAGGGGGGCGGTTATCAGCAAAATCGATTGAAAATATCGCTACAGCATCAGCATATATGGCACAAGTGACAGGAAAAAATGCACAAGAAGCCGCTCAATCATTTAAAGGTCTTGAAAATTCGGTTACAAGCTGGGCAGTTGACAGTAATAAACAATACCATTGGTTAGATTTAGCCACTTATCAGCGTATTGCCGCACTTGAGGCTCAAGGTGACGCAGAGCAAGCCATTGCGGTTGCCACCGAAAGATATGCTAAAGAGATGGAAGTCAGTGCAAATAAGATGGAGGAACAACTCAATTGGTTAGAAAATGCATGGAAAAATTTTAAAAATGGAGTGAGTGATGTAGGAAATAGATTAAAAAAAGATATTAAATTCAGCCTGGGCTTATCAAACTTAGATGAAGATATTGAAAGGTTAGAAGAAGCCAAAAATCGAGGGTTCCATATTGTGTCCGGTTATGGGGCGATTTCATATAATAAAAATGACGATAAAGCATTACAAGAAAAATATGCAGAACGAGATAAACGGCAACAAGAAGCACAAGAAAAGCATGATACTGATGTCATTAATGAAAAAGCAATCAATGCCCAAAAAGAACTTGACGAGCTTCATAAACAAAATGCAAGCGATGCCGAAAAACAAGCTAAAGCGGTTGATGAATTACGTAAAAAATATGAAGCACTATGGGCCAACGAAAAAGGTCGTAAAGATTTGCAGGCTCAAGGGGTTACATCAAAAGACGGAAAATCATTTTCTGGTGGTCAATATGATAAAGATGTAAAAGAAATTACGGATAAACAACTAAGACAATATAACGAACAATTAAAAAATAAAGTTGCGTTACAAGAAAAAAGTACTGCCCTAGCTAAAGCACTTTATGAAATAGAAAAAGGTCAGTATAAAAATGCCAGCCCAGAGCTCAAAAAAGAGATTATCGCTAATGCAAAATTGGTAGATGAGCAAGAAGCCAAAAAATTGCTAAGTCAATATAATGAACAATTAAAAAATAAGGTCGCATTACAAGAAAAAAGTACTGCCCTAGCTAAAGCACTTTATGAAATAGAAAAAGGTCAGTATAAAAATGCTAGCCCAGAGCTCAAAAAAGAGATTATCGCTAATGCAAAATTGATAGATGCGCACGAAGCAAAGAAAAAAGCAATACAAGAATCAGCCCGAGCGGCAAAATCTGCAGCACGTGAAACAGAGCAATTTATAAAATCGCTGGAATCACAAGCGGATAAGCAGACACAAAAAACATACGCAACTCGGCAAGCGTTAATTGATTCTCAAAAATTAACGGTAGAGCAACGTAATCGAGCTAATGCGGCAAATAATGCAATTACAGCACACGAAAATAAAAAAATAAATGACGAATTACAAAATCAACTCAATTCGCTATTGTTTGATCCTGCCCGCCTTAAAACGGCAGAGATTGATAGATGGTATCAAGCTGTTATAGCACAACTTAAAGCCAATAAAAATATCGAAGGTATTAACTTAATTGACCAGTTGTTACCACTAAAAAAAGCTGAAGCAAATCTTGCCGAAATTTTAGCAAAAGTTCAGCAAGCACAATCACAACAGTCAATTAAAGAACAAAGTATACAAGCACAAGTCACTGCTGGTTTAATTACACAAATTGAAGCACAAAGCCAGTTAGTTGATTTGCACAAGCAAACAGCGCAAGAACTTGCCAAATATTTACCTACTTTGCAAGCTATGACTGAATTACCCGGACAAGCTGGCGAAAATGCCCAAAAAGCGTTGGTAACATTACAACTACAAATTGCTGAACTAAATAAAACCACAGATGCACTGACTAATGCATTTAAAAACGGATTGCAAAGTGGTATTCAAGGTAGTTTAGATAGTTTAGCTAAAGGTACATTTGAATTAAAAGATGCACTGCAAAATCTAGCGCAAAGTATTTTATCGTCGATGGTGCAAGTTGCGACAAAAGGTTTAGCTGATATGGCAATGAATGGACTATCAAATTTAGGTAGTTCGCTATTTGGTACTGCCACTGATGCTGCTGTTGATAATGCAAATGCTGCTGCTTCTGCCGGATTGATGGAAACAGCAATTGCAACAAGTAGCGCGACTGGCGCAGGGTTGATGGGTGAGTCAATATCGATGTCGACAGGTATTGGTGCAGAAACGATTTCAGCATCGATGGTAACAGCCGGAACAACAGCAGGTGAAATTATTAGTGCAGCAATGATTTCAGCATCAAGTGCTAGTGCTGGTGCAAATGCGGGCAGTTCTGCTATAGGCGCGGCAGCAGTAGCTGCAGCAACGGGTGGTTATATAACCGGAGCTGGTACATCAACATCAGATTCTATTCCCGCTAAATTGTCTAATGGTGAATATGTTGTTAATGCAGCATCAGTCAAAAAATATGGTATTGACTATTTACATGCCATCAATACTGGGCGATTGCATCGTTATGCAACCGGTGGACTTGTTAGTAATGTCAATATCCCAAAAGCGCCATTACTTGATGATAACCAACAACGCAAAATCTCCCCAACTGTATTGAGTCCCGTTATTCAGCAAGAACTAGTCATTGATGCGGGTGATATGGTCAGTCGTGGCATCAATAGCGTAACGGGTGGCAGAGCATTTAAAACATTTATTCGAGCAAATAAACAGACAATTAAACAAGATTTGGGGATTTAACTATGGCTTATCAAAGTGGCATTGCAGATAACGAAATTGATTTACTGGATAAATTAAATCTATTTTTAACAACTGATAGTGAATTAGTTAAAACAGGTGATAACTGGACAGAAATTTACAGTGGTGAAACTGCGGCTACAGCAACTATAGCAAAACGAAAATCATATGCATGGAGTGCGCCGGGAGCGACTGCTGGCAATAATATTTATGTTGCGTGTAAAACAGATAATCGCATTTCAAATGATACTTATAATCTTTATTTCTGCGGTGGAACCTACTTTAATGTTGAATTAATCAATCAACCCAATGACATATTTAGCGGTATGTTAAATCGCACACAAGTTGGACTATTTGCTGATAATAATCCATTACATTACTGGTTTTTTGCCAATAATCGTCGATTTATTGTGGTAACAAAAATGACAACTGTTTATTCAAGTTGTTATTGCGGTTTTATGCTGCCCAGCGCATTGCCAAATGAGTATCCGTATCCGCTGGTCATTGCGGGTAGCTGTAATAATGAACTACAACGATATTCCGTTACAACAGATTATTTTGCGTCAATTATCGATCCACGCATCAGTCATTTTTACCTATTTACACCATCTCAAGCGTGGCAACAGTTTTATGGATCTAGCGGTAGTGAAACAAATTTGCTGTATCCTAGGGGGATTGAAAAATTTTATGGTAATAAAATAATCAACATATTAACAGCATCACCCGGTAATTACTCACCGCTATATCCCGTATCGATTGTAGATGTAACAACAGGTGCAACTCAATTTTGGGGGGCGTTAGATGGTGTTTACTGGGTACCAGGGTTAAGCCGAGCGGCAGAGGATACGATTAAAACCGATGATGGACGTGAATTTATTATTTTTCAAAACGGTTTTCGTGTAACGAATGTTGATTTTTTTGCAATTGAAAAAGTATAGGATAGGAGCTCAGCATGGCATATCAAACGGGTAACGCCTCATCAGTCGTGGATTTACTATCAAAATTGGCGAAATTTGCACAATCGGTTCAGGGGTGGGTTGTAGATAAAATTGATACTAAAGCAAAAGAACTGTATTTACATAATGAAAATTGTTTTTGGAGCCTAAAAGTTGCCACATCAAATTCACTCCCCACGTTGTACATTGTTATCAACAATCAGTTTAACGCAAATTTACCCTGGGATAACCAAGCTGGTTCAAGCACTGTTAACGGTAAAGCAAATTTCTATCGCTATTATTTGGGGGCTGGTACCAATTTTCATCATGAACCATTTGCGTCATATACATTTTTAGCAACAGCACAATACATTCATGTTGTTGTACGTGTCGATTCTCGTCGTTTTCGACATTTTGGCATCGGGACAATAAAAAAATGTGGGATTTACAATGGTGGTCATTACGCATATGGAACACATTCAACAAACACGAATGACACTAGTCGCGCATCATATCCGTTTACTAGCAATATGTATTTGTTTATCGGAAATCACGATTCACGCAGCAGTGCCAGCGTCATTAGAGTTGAGGGAAACGATTATTTTTTTGGCGCAAATGAGTCTGGATACGAAGGCGTAGGCTCCATGGGAGTTGGTGATGCAACGATTGAGCGATCGTGGAAACCGCATCCGGACATGATGTTAGTTGACGCGAGTTTATCTCAATTTAATAATTTGATAACGTTGGTGCCCCAATCGATTTATCTGCATTTAGCTAGCAAACAATATCACCGAATCGGTGTAGTTCCTGATTTTTATGTCGCCAGAATTGACAGTGTTGTTCCGGGCACCATTCGTAAAATTAATGGTGAAAAATATTATTGTTGCGCAGCAACAATGTTTCAAACGGTCACAGAAAATGTTCAGGATGAGGATAACAGTTATGACCTAGGCTACGTTTATAGAGTAATTGAGTGATGAGTAACCAACATACAGGATACGTTATTAATAATTTAAAGTTACGTGGTCAACGTAGTTTTGATTTACAACTATATCAGGGGATGGCTCGACTGTCCTCTGTCGTTGACGAAAAAACGGGGCTAGCTACACGTGGCATACCGTTGCAGTTATTCAATGTTCGAAAAGGCTACATTACACAATCATTTTTAAATATTATTTATAACAAGCTCTATATTAACCCGTCTACGATTGATGTCGGCTATGTCAGTAATCAGCGCACTATAGAAGTATCAATTTTCAACGGCTATTTCAGCAGTAAAATTCTGACTGATATTACCTATAGTGAACAAGGGGTCACTGTCAGTAATGTGACGTTACCAGTTTTATTTAGCCGATTAAGCCTAAAAATATTATCAATTGATATTGATAGCCACGGCACGGATAGCATTAACTGTACAATTTCGTTTCATTTTCTAAACGCTGAAACCGTTACATTAGTTGTTAATGGTAATCGTTCCCTACCGCTTTCTCTCTCACCGAATTGGTCGCAAGGTATTACTGAAACATTAGAATGGAAAACCAATATACATCAATCGCAAACAGGGGCAGAACAGCGTGTATCAATGCGATTAACACCCCGTCGCACATTTGAATTTCAAATACTGATCCATCAACATGAACGTCGACAAATTGAAAATATACTATTTCAGAACTATTTAAGCTCGTTTTCATTGCCGATTTATAGTGATATAGCATTACTGGATAGAGAAATCAACCCGGGTGATAAGACAATCTATTTATCAACTATGGGGCGAGATTACCATGTTGGCGGTAATCTAATAGTTATGAATAATAGTAATACGATTGTGGCCAATATTGAGTCAATCACACATTTAAGTATTACACTATCTGAACCAATATATACAGCCGTTTCAAAAGGTGCAAAAGTATTTCCAATTAAATCGGCAAAATTGACTGAACCACCTAAAATTATCAGGCGAACAGATGAATTAGCAACCGCAGAGTTACGATTTTTAGTTGTTGAAAAAAATGACATTAACGTTAATGTTGAGCTACCTATATACAATAATTTTTATGTGCTGGAGCAAGAACCAGATTGGTCAGATGATGTACATGTTTCATATGAATCAATGCGACGTGAAATCGACAATCAAACGGGTATCGTGTACTACTCAGATAGCGCGAGTCGTGTTTTTATTACTCAATCTCATGAATTTTTAATTAATGGCCGTAATAAACAACTTGAACTGCGTGCCTTGTTTTATGCCCTCCGTGGTCGCCAAAAACCAATTTTTGTACCCTCGTTTAGTAATGATTGCAAACTAGTTGATGATGCAACTAGTGAAATTTTAGATATTGAACAAAATAATATGACTGAAACGGATCTCGGCGGACAGTTCTTAAGAATTTTACTGAGTGGTAACCGCATTTTATATCGTGAAATTGTCAACGTAAAAAGCAATAACAACGGACTTCGGTTATTGCTCAATAAAAAGGTTGCATTTATGCGCCAGGAAGTAATCAAAATATCCATAATGCGTCTATGCCGTTTAAATGATGACAAAGTTGTATGGGAGCATTTAACTGATGCTGACGGCACGGCGAGAGTAAACGTTACATTTAGGGAGGTAAGATATGAGTTGGAGTGAGTTTGAGTATTCTGTTGCAAATGGACAACCGTTAACACTGTATGAGTTTAAAAGGCAGAATTTGTATTACCGCTATACAAATGCCGATCGCTCGATAATGGTCAATAATGCTCTGTGGGAAGCGATTGCAATTAGTGATAACGGATTATCAGCAAGCAGTAATAATGTTGAAATTACCTTACCCGTTACGAATAAAGTTGTTTCGTTTTACCGAGGTGTGCCACCGAGTACATCGGTAAAAATTAGAATTTATCGCATGCATTATCATGATAATCAACAAGAGTTACGGGTGGCATGGGTAGGTAATATCACTGAAGTCAAACGTGAAAAAATTGGTGAAGCTAAAATTATCACAACTAATATTGTCAATACATTTGGTCGTCAGGGATTGAGGCTGACCTGGGGTAGAAAGTGCCCCCATGCACTTTATGATAGTAGATGTAAAGTTAAAGCTCGTCATTATGTCATTTCAGGATTAGAGATCACCGCATTAGATGGTAAATCAATTACATTCAATGTACCACAGAGTATTAATAATGGTTACTTTAGCGGTGGCTATATTGAATATGAGTTTGAAGGTCTAACAGAAAGGCGAGGTATTCGCATGCATAACAACAATAATTTAAGTCTGTACGGTGGGACTTATGGCTTAAGTGTAGGCTTGATAATTAATGTATATCCTGGTTGTGATAATACGATTGATACATGTGAAAATAAATTTAATAACCATTTGAATTATGGTGGTTGCCCACACCTGCCCGGCAAATCACCGTATAGCATTACTAAACTATTCTAGGAGGTTAATTATGTGGTGGGCGATTGCGCGTTTTGTTGTTGTACTGGTTGCATCCTATTTTCTAAATCAAGCATTAGCCAAAAAACATAATAATAAGGTTAATGCAGCAACGTTTGATGACTTTGATTATCCCCAGCCAACAGAAGGAACGCCACAGTGTGTGTTTTTTGGTGATTGTTGGACTGCGGATTGGTTTGTGCTGGCGTATGGAAATTATCGTTATGAAGCAATTAGAAAATAGTATATGGATAACTATGGCAGATATTCGCCGAGGCGGTGGTTGTGCGTGGGGGCTACGAGCGTGGTTTAAACACTATGGACTGAGTTTTAACGATTTTATTCAAAATGGTGGGATTGATAGTGCAACGATTTTAAGTACGGGTGATGCATTAGCTATTCGTATTGTTGAACTCGCAAAGCAAGCTAGTGTGCATAAGGGGTAAGTATGGGCAGTAAAAAGAAGAAAACAACAATTGGTTATAAATACTATTTCAGTATTCAGTCGGGGCTGGGGCGTGGACCAATTAATGAGTTAGTTGCCATTACTGCTGATGATAAAACTGTGTTTGCTGGTAAAGCAAATGAAGTCACTGTTAGCAAATCAATTTATATTGATAAGCCGAATTTATTCGGTGGTACTAATGTTGGGGGAGAAGGCGGTATTAAAGGGGTGTTTGAAATTGCAATGGGAGATGCAGATCAGGAGCCAACCAGTCGCGTAAAAAATTTACTGGGCGGTGCGGTGCCAGGGTTCCGTGGCATGGTTACAACATTATATGACGGATTAATTAGTGCATATTCAGCAAGTCCCAAACCGTGGAAATATAGAGTCAGGCGTACAACAAAAGGTTGGTCAAATAACGAGGTCTGGTATCCAGAAAAATGTATCATCATGTTATATGATGATACATCAACAATTCATGAAATAGATAATGAAATAACCGGCAATTTACGGACTATTCACGCAATGAACCCAGCGCATATTTTGATAGAATGTGCGACCAACAATGATTGGGGACGTGGTTTGCAACTGTATGAGGATATTGATTTAGATTCATTTAAAGCCGCTGCTGATATTCTATATAACGAAAAATTCGGTCTGTGTTTTCGTTACAACCGACAAGATGGACTAGATACATTTGTACAGCAGGTGTTAGATCATATAGGCGCAGTCCAATACGCAGATTTATCAACTGGAAAAATTAAACTAAAACTGATTCGTGATAATTACAAAACAGAAGATTTACCATTGTTTAATTACGATAACGGTATTTTAGTTGTACAGGACGATGACAGCAGCGCTGCAGATAATGTACCAAATGAAATTGCGGTTAAATGGTATAATCCAGTCACAAATGAAGATAGTGAAGTTCGGGCACAAAATCTAGGTGCAATTCAAGCTACTGGTTTAATCAGTAGCTCCATTGAATATAAAGCTCTACCGACATTTGAGCTGGCTGCACGTGTTGCACAGCGAGAACTGGAATCTGGAATTGCGGGATTAATTCGTTTAACGATTCAGTTTGATCGCCGTGGTGAAATATTAACTCCTGCTGATTGTTTTCGGGTATCACTGCCAGACAGGGATATCAAAGATATGGTCATGCGGGTGTGCTCTATTAACGAGCACGAAGATGGAATGATTGAAATCACCGCAATTCAGGATGTTTTTGGATTGGCAGATACCGTTTATAATAGTGGCAATCAATCTGGAACAGGAATAGTTCAAGATACAACACCCAGACCAGTTGAAGATTATATGTTATTTGAATCTCCCTATTTTGCAATGAACCAGTTATCAAATCATGATGTTAATAACGAATCAGGCTATATGCTCCTAGTTTCTGCTCAGCCAAATTCACAGTCAATTAATTATTTATTACAAACTACAACTGAAGGTACTGATTTTACAATAAGAGGAACAGGCGACTTTACACCAAGTGCGGTATTAATCAGTAAACGTAAGTTAAGTAAAGTAGATACACAATTAAACGTGATTTTTAACAAAAATATGACAGATGTTTCAATTGGTAGTGCAGCTATCATTGGTAATGAAATTGTTAGAATTGATGCATTTGATGAGTTAAATGGCACCGTAACAATAGCAAGGGGATGTGCAGACACATTACCACAAACTCACAGTAAAGATTCGTTTATCTGGTTTTTTGATGGCCTATTCGAAACGGACGGCATTGAATATTTAAAAGGTGAAGTTGTTTATGTTCAGCAGTTAACACAAACTAATGCTGGAACACTCAGTGCAAATAAAGCTCCTATTCGAGCACTAAAATTTAACGCAAGAGCCGCACGACCATATCCTCCAGCTAATTTACAGGTAAATGGAGTTATTACAGAGACAATAACACTAAAAGAACAAGAAACAATAGTATTAACATGGTTACATCGAAACAAAGAAATACAACAAGATAATCTCATTGCATATAATGAAGGCAAGATTGATAAACCAGAAACCGTTGAATATCATATTGAATATTATTTAGCTGGTGAGCTAAAGAAAACAGTAGTAACAAATGAAAATTCTCACGAACTAGAAATTAATGAAACTGAACATTATGATGAAATTCGGATCTATGCATACGATACAATATCTGAATTAGAGAGTTTACAAAAACACATTTTACAAATTAAAGCTTAATATTTGTAATTTATTTTCATATGATGAAAAATACAGAATAGTTAATTATCACTTAATTTGGGCGTGATTTATCACGCTCGGCATCAGTATAGTCTCGAACGTGTGATGTGTCACGCAAGGCTTCAACGGTTTGAAGCCAAATATCTAATACAGGGTGACCAGGTGAAACAACATCCATAATAATTAATTTACCACCAGGTTTAGTTATGCGATGGAGCTGTCGAATACTTCTGCCGACATCATGCCAGTGATGTGCTGAATAACGGCTGACAACAATATCAAATTGATTATCAGTAAAAGGTGGATATTCCGCATAACCTTGCTTAACGGTTATATTTTGTAAACCGCGCTCTTTCGATGTTTGCGCTACAACCGATAACATTTCATTTGAAAGATCATAGGCTGTAACATGTTTAACATATTTTGCCGCAATAAAACTGACATGACCTGCGCCACATCCCATATCAAGTAGACTTGCCTCGGAATGTGGTATAAGTAGGTTAGATAAATATTCAAGATCAGGCCCTTGAGCATGTACTTTACTGGTTAAATAAGCATTGGCTTGTTCGCCAAACTGCTGTTTTACATTGTCATGATGTGTTGCCATTGTTGATTCTCATTATTGGGCGCAAATAAGCGCCCAAAAGTTAAGCTAAAAATGAAGGGATTTTATGTTCAAAGTCGCTAATCGCTTCTTCATGTTGTAAGGTTAAGCCAATATTATCTAACCCATTTAACAAGCAATGACGTTTAAAAGTATCAATTTTAAATGTATATCGCTTGTCGCCGGCAATAACCACTTCATTGACTAAATCAATGGTAAACTCAATGCCTTCATTGGTTTCGACCATTTTAAACAGCTCATCAACATCGTCTTCGGATAAATTAACCAATAGTAACTGATTGTTAAATGAGTTATTGTAAAAAATATCGGCAAAGCTTGAACCAATGATGGTTTTAAATCCATAATCAGCTAATGCCCAAGGGGCATGTTCACGAGAAGAACCACATCCAAAATTTTCACGTGCTAATAAAATGCTGGCACCTTTATAGCGGGGTTTATTCAAGACAAATTCAGGATTAGGCTGCTTGCCAGCATCATCTAAAAATCGCCATTCATGAAAGGCGTGTTGACCAAATCCAGTACGTGTTACTTTCTGTAAAAACTGTTTTGGAATGATTGCATCAGTATCAACATTAGCCGCGTCCAAAGGAACAACTAATCCGGTATGTTTTGTAAATTTAGCCATGACAAGTCTCCTTAAAACGGTTTGCGAATATCAGTAAAATAACCAGTAATAGCCGCGGCAGCAGCCATAGCAGGGCTGACTAAATGTGTTCTGGCATCCCGCCCTTGGCGCCCTTCAAAATTACGATTACTAGTTGATGCGCAGCGATCCCCTGGTGCTAATTTATCGTCATTCATTGCAAGGCACATTGAACAGCCCGGCAAACGCCATTCAAAACCAGCGTCGATAAAAATTTTATCTAATCCTTCGGCTTCGGCTTGTTTTTTGACAGGACCTGAGCCTGGCACGACTAATGCTTGTACACCCTCTGCCACTTTGCGACCTTTAGCAATTAGCGCTGCTGCACGTAAATCTTCAATTCGCGAATTTGTACATGAGCCAATAAACACTTTATTGATCTTAATATCTGTCATTTTGGTGCCAGCGGTTAATCCCATATAAGTTAATGCGCGCTCTGCGGAATGTTTCTCGATGAGATCAGAGAAACCATCGGGATTGGGTACTGTTGCATCAATGGACGTGACTTGACCCGGATTTGTTCCCCAAGTGACTTGAGGTGCAATATCTTTACCTTCAAGTGTGACCACGGTATCAAACTGCGCACCGTCATCGGTTTTTAGGGTTTTCCAATAGGCAACAGCTTTTTCAAAATCCTCCCCCTTTGGTGAAAATTGACGACCTTTTAAGTACTCAAAAGTCACTTCATCTGGCGCAATAATACCAGCTTTAGCCCCCATCTCGATTGCCATATTGCATAATGTCATGCGGCCTTCCATTGATAATGATTTGATGGCATCACCACAAAACTCAACCACATGCCCAGTACCACCAGCACTGGTAGTTTTACCAATAATCGCTAATATAATATCTTTGGCAGTGATTCCTTCAGCTACTTGACCTTTGACCTCGATTTTCATGGTTTTAGCTCGATCTTGCTTTAAGGTTTGAGTGGCTAGGACATGCTCAACTTCAGAGGTGCCAATCCCAAATGCTAGTGCGCCAAATGCGCCATGTGTTGCGGTATGTGAATCACCACACACAATAGTCATACCGGGTAAAGTCATCCCTTGTTCAGGACCGACCACATGGACAATACCACGTAATGGACTTTGTAAATCATATAACGAAACACCAAACTCTTTGGCATTTTTTGCCAGTTCAGTTAATTGAATGCGGGCCATTTCGCTGCAAGCATTTAAATCATTACTTTTGGTTGAAGTATTATGATCCATGGTCGCAAAAGTTTTATGAGGCTGACGCACTTTACGATTCATTGCACGCAAACCATCAAATGCTTGTGGAGAGGTGACTTCATGCACTAAATGGCGATCGATATATAAAATAGGTGTTTCGTTTGGTGCTTCATAAACGACATGTGCATCATACAATTTTTGATACAGTGTTTTTGACATTGCATATTCCTTATTATTTTTACAACAAGTACTAAAGACTGGGTTTATCGCATTATTTTATTTACGGTTATAATCAAACCATGCGGTTAAAGCAGCTTACAAATAATATCGCCCATTTCATTAGTAGATACTGGCTGCTCTTTTTGGGCTAGATCAATAGTACGATAGCCTTGCTCTAATGCTTTATTTACGGCTGTTTCGATAGCTGATGCAATATCATCTCTTTTTAAGCTATAACGTACTAGCAATGCTAAAGATAGAATTTGTGCTGCTGGATTAGCAATGTTTTTACCTGCAATATCTGGCGCACTTCCGCCCGCGGGTTCGTATAATCCAAAACCTTGCTCGTTAAGGCTGGCAGAAGGTAACATACCCATAGAGCCAGTTATCATGGCGCATTCATCAGACAAGATATCACCAAATAAATTTGAACATAAAATTACGTCAAACTGTGAAGGATCTTTAACTAATTGCATGGTGGCATTATCAATATACATATGCTCAAGTGCGACATCTGGATAGTGTTTAGCAACTTCATTCACTACTTCGCGCCATAAAATTGAGGTTTGTAGTACATTAGCTTTATCAATTGATGTCACTTTTTTACGACGTAAACGTGCGGCTTCAAAGCCCATTTTAGCGATACGTTCGATTTCAAAACGGTGATACACCTCTGTATCAAAAGCCTTTTCTTGAGCACCACTTCCTTCTCGTCCTTTTGGCAAACCAAAATAGATACCGCCAGTTAATTCGCGCATACATAAAATATCAAAACCACGCTGGGCAATATCGGCACGTAATGGGCAAAGATCTTCTAATCCTTGATATAAGCGAGCAGGGCGCATATTAGCAAATAATTTGAAATGTTTGCGTAGTGGCAATAACGCACCGCGTTCAGGCTGTTGGTCGGGTGGTAAGTTAGTCCATTTTGGTCCGCCGACTGAGCCAAATAAAATAGCATCGGCTTTTTCACAGCCTTCAAGAGTGTCATTAGGTAATGGGCAGCCATGAATATCAATTGCTGCACCACCGACATCGTATTCACTAGTAGTGATAGAAAGTTGATATTTTTGACGGATAACGTCTAGTACTTTATAGGCCTGTTTCATCACTTCTGGGCCAATGCCATCGCCGGGCAGAATTGCAATATGGTAGTTTTGTGACATTTTTTATTCCTTTACAATCTCATATAATTTTCTTATTTTGCTGTTAAACGAGCAAAACAAATTATTTGTTAATCTTGGTGTAATTTTTGTTTTTCTTGGGCAACTTGATTTGCTCTATACACATTATTTAATACATTAATTAAAGCCAAAGCGGATGAGTGAACAATATCAGTTGCAAGTCCAACACCATGGAATTTACGCCCCTTATATTCGGCAACAATATCCACTTGCCCTAACGCATTTTCGCCTTGCCCTTTAGAGGCTAATTGGTATTTAACAATCGAGATAGGTTCGCCAGTAATCCGATTTATGGCTTGGTAAACCGCATCGACAGGACCATTACCTGTTGCTGCATCGGAATACTTTTTATCGCCAATTAATAAACAGACTGAAGCAGTTGAAACCACTGTTGAACCTGACTGAACATTAAAGTAATCCAAAACATAATGTTCTTTTTCATCTTTCAATTGATTGATGAAGATTAATGCTTCTAAATCATAATCAAACACTTGACCTTTTTTATCAGCCAGTTCTAAAAACGCTTCATAGACTTGATCTAAGTTATAATCTTTATCGTGATACCCCAGTTCTTCTAAACGATGTTTAACCGCGGCGCGCCCAGAGCGAGAGGTTAAGTTTAATTGAATTTGATTTAAACCGATTGATTCTGGGGTCATAATCTCGTAAGTTTCACGATTTTTTAAAACCCCATCTTGATGAATCCCGGACGAGTGAGCAAAAGCATTACTACCAATAATTGCTTTATTGCCCGGAATTGGCATGTTACTAATTTGACTGACAATCTGACTTGTGCGATAAATTTCTTGATGATTGATATTAGTATGCACATTTAAAATATTTTGACGAACTTTGATTGCCATAATCACTTCTTCAAGTGCGGTATTACCCGCACGTTCGCCTAAACCATTCATCGCCCCTTCAATTTGGCGAGCACCTTCTTGAACCGCGCTAATCGAGTTAGCCACCGACATGCCCAAGTCATCATGGCAATGCACAGAGATAATCGCTTGATCAATGTTCGGGACACGTTCAAATAAGGTACGAATAATGCCACCAAATTGATAAGGGACAGTATAACCGACAGTATCCGGGATATTGATCGTTCTTGCCCCGGCTTTAATTGCTGCTTCAACGATACGACATAAGTTATCAATTGGGGTACGGCCTGCATCTTCACAAGAAAACTCCACATCATTAGTATAATTACGTGCACGCTTAATACAGTGCACAGCCCTTTCAATGACATCATCAAATGTCATTTTTAATTTATCTTTAACATGTAAGGTTGATGTTGCCATAAAAGTATGAATTCGGAATTGATCGGCAACTTTTAATGCCTCGGCAGCAACATCAATATCTTTATCAACACAACGAGATAAGGCACAAACTCGACTATCTTTAATAGTTTTTGCTATGGTTTGTACTGACTCAAAATCACCAGGTGATGAAATAGGAAAGCCAACTTCCATCACATCGACTCGCATTCGCTCTAATGCAAGCGCTATTTGTAACTTTTCTTTAACACTCAAACTTGCTTGTAATGCTTGTTCGCCATCACGTAACGTTGTATCAAATATAATGACTTGATCGTTCATCGTTTTTTCCTTTTTATTAGGCGCTATCACGGGCTCTATTTTGCAAAAACAAAAAAACCCGCACTTTAGCGCGGGTTTTTGTTAATTTGTAGAGTTATTCAATAAACTATCTTTTTACTCCACACAAAAACTATCCGCGCAAAAAGATGCGAGGAGGAAGCTAAGGTTGAGTGATAAATAGTTAACAAACATAAAATCTCAAATTTGATTGTAATATAGACTAAATTAGTAGTATTTTTATCAAATGATATGGCTGATGTCAATCATTTTTTCGAACTTAATATTCTATTTTTTAAATAAAATAACAAATACACAATCTATCAAGTCTTGCTTTGCTATTTAACCCATCTATTAAAATGATAAGTTGAGATATAACTTAACTTTATTATAATAATTGAAAGCATAACTCATGAGGGCACAACAATGAATATAGTTGATATTTCTCAAAAACGCTATACCACTAAACATTATGATGAAACCAAAAAAATTCCCGCCGATCAGATTGAACAATTATTAACAGTTTTAAGAAACAGTCCATCATCTGTCAATTCACAACCATGGCACTTTTATGTTATTGATAATGATGCGTCCAAAAATAAAATTTTACCCGCTATACTTGAATTTAATCAACCAAGAGTGGCTGGCGCTTCGCACACTATTGTTTTTTGTATTAAAACGCCAATAGATGAAGCCCATTTAGTCAATCTGCTTAATCAAGAAGATAAAGACGGTCGATATCCTTCAGCCGATCTTAAACAAGCGCAAGATCAAGGTCGTCGGCACTTTGTAAACCTCAATAGTGCAACCATTGAAGCGCAACAATGTTGGGAAAGTAAACAAGCTTATCTCGCATTAGGGCAACTGCTTTTTGCAGCAGCGGCAATTGGTGTTGATTCAACGGCTATTGAAGGATACGACGCCAAAAAAATGGATGAAATCTTAGATCTTAAAAGCAAAGGTCTTAAAAGTATTGTTGTTGCCACATTAGGCTATCGAGCTGAAAATGACGGCAATGCACACCGACCAAAATCACGCTTACCGAAAGAGCAAATTTTTACGTTTTTATAAAATAACTTGAAATATCCCCCTATTAATTGTGATAAATATGGGGGATATTTTTATAGTTTATTTCTATTTAACCAACACCAACTATTTATATTAAACAAAGATAATTGTTATGAAATGGTTAAATTTTATCGAATAGTAGTTTACTATTCTGCTCGCGCTATCGTTTATACTTAAATCATCATTATAAATAATGATAGACCAATGACATCATTCACTGTGGGAAACGCTGGGTTGTTTATACTTCATGATTAAAATAATTTTCTAAAAACTTATAAGACGTTTTACCCGAAATCGCTTTATGTGGTTTAACCGTTTTATAAAAATAAATAAATCCCTTAAACTTTTGTTTTCTCTTTTTTGAATCGTTAAATATTTGCTGTTTATGCTACATCTCAATTAAAGTACTTATCTCTCTTTCTGCTTTACCATTGGTTTTTGGGCAGGCAGGTTTCGTGAATTTATGATTGATACGATGATTATGATGGAAAATCATCCATGACCCAGATATGCCCGTTACTTGGCGCTAGTGCATCGGGTTATTATGCGGGGTTAAAAAACAAACAAATCAGCCAAACTCAGCGAGTATATCAAAAAGCAGTACTAGCAGCATAAGGCACGTTTTGGGGTGCATCGAGTCTATTTCATGATGCTAGAGATGCAGGATATCAAGTTTCAGAAAGGACGATGATCCTAATCATATTTTATTCATGATTGTTACTGCAAAACGAGGAAGCTGGCTAATAAAGCACTATTTGAATATATTGAAATCTATTATAATCGAATACACCGTCATTCATCCAACAGCTGGGTATCATCAGAACAATATGAACAACAATATTACTAAAACGACAAAATGATAGAGGTGGGCACTGTCTCATATTTTGGCGAGGATCAGAAATTGAAATCAGTTGACTTAACAATTTCCGAGAAAAATCATCTACCACATTCAATAATCTAAATCGACGATGGTTAGCGAGTTGATCGAAAGCGAAATCCATAGATCATCGTTTATTTTTGGGAATAGGTCAGTGATGATTTAAATGATCATTATTTATAGCACTTTGATATATAAGCCATTATCCAAATTCTAACAAATAACCCTAGACCCAATCTTCAGAATCGCTACAATATACGCCATTAGTCATATAGCAAATACTTTTTGCTATTTTTAATCAATTAAACGGATGATGTTTTATGGCGCAATATGTTTATACCATGAACCGCGTTGGGAAGATTGTTCCCCCTAAACGCTATATTTTAAAAGATATCTCTTTAAGCTTTTTCCCTGGTGCAAAAATTGGTGTGCTGGGTTTAAATGGTGCGGGTAAATCTACTTTACTGCGCATTATGGCGGGGGTGGATACCGAAATTGAAGGTGAAGCACGACCACAGCCTGACATTAAAATTGGTTATTTACCACAAGAGCCGAAATTAGATCCTAAACAAACCGTGCGCGAGGCTGTAGAACAAGCAGTTGGTGATGCTAAACAAGCACTGGCTCGATTAGATGAAGTGTATGCTGCTTATGCCGATCCTGATGCCGATTTTGACAAATTGGCTAAAGAACAAGCTGAACTAGAAGCCATTATTCAAGCGCAAGATGCGCATAATTTAGATAACCAATTAGAACGGGCAGCCGATGCGTTGCGGTTACCCGATTGGGATGCGAAAATTGAAAATTTATCGGGTGGTGAGCGCCGACGTGTGGCTATTTGTCAGTTATTGCTGGAAAAACCTGATATGTTATTAATTGATGAGCCAACCAACCACTTAGATGCGGAATCGGTTGCATGGTTAGAACGATTTTTACATGACTACGAAGGCACGGTTGTTGCGGTAACTCACGATCGCTACTTTTTAGATAACGTAGCTGGTTGGATTTTAGAACTTGACCGTGGTGAGGGCATTCCATGGGAAGGTAACTACTCATCTTGGCTTGAACAGAAAGATCAGCGTTTAGCGCAAGAAGCCTCGACCGAATCGGCACGTCGTAAATCGATTGAAAAAGAACTTGAGTGGGTACGGCAAAATCCAAAAGGGCGCCAAGCAAAAAGCAAAGCCCGTTTAGCCCGTTTTGAAGAACTCAACAGCAACGATTACCAAAAACGTAACGAAACTAACGAACTATTTATTCCACCTGGGCAACGTTTGGGGGATAAAGTGATTGAGGTGAATAACCTCACTAAATCGTATGGCGATCGTGTGTTGATTGATAATCTGTCTTTTAGCATTCCTAAAGGGGCAATTGTTGGCATTATTGGTCCAAATGGGGCAGGTAAATCAACGCTATTTAGGATGCTATCAGGCAAAGAACAACCTGATTCAGGTACCATTACTTTAGGTGAAACTGTGCAGCTAGCCTCGGTTGATCAGTTCCGCGATAACATGGATGATAAAAAAACTGTTTGGGATGAGATCTCAAATGGTCAAGATATTATGCGTATTGGTAATTTTGAAATTCCAAGCCGTGCTTATGTTGGTCGTTTTAACTTTAAAGGTGTTGATCAGCAAAAACGAGTGGGTGAACTTTCAGGCGGTGAACGTGGACGCGTGCATTTAGCTAAATTATTGCAAGTGGGCGGTAATGTTCTGTTACTTGACGAACCGACCAATGACTTAGATGTCGAAACGCTACGTGCGCTGGAAAATGCATTATTAGAGTTTCCGGGCTGTGCCTTAGTGATTTCGCATGACCGTTGGTTTTTAGATCGCATTGCGACCCATATTTTGGATTACCAAGACGAAGGTCATGTTGAATTCTTTGAGGGTAACTTTACCGAGTACGAAGAGTGGAAAAAACGCACACTGGGTGCTGAGGCATTAGAGCCAAAACGCGCTAAATATAAACGAATCACTAAATAGCCTTAACTTGCATTCCATTCCGCTGAAATAATGTCAGCGGAATGGTTTTATCTTCTTAATATCTATCTTAAAATATTTTTTACACAGCGATGACTTAAACTAACGCCTTAGAAACTTTAATAATGTTGGCAAAGGTATCGGTTAATAAACGCGGTATGGCGTTTATTCCACGTGATTTTGCATCATCACAAATGGCAATCGCAAGATCAGGTTTTGAACTTTTATGAATCGCTTTTTGAATAATTTGATGTACAGGCAGATCAATATGCTGTGTGGTATTATAAGCAGCGAGTTTATAAACGTGGCTAAATCCATGTTTAAATAAAAAGTTTTCAATATCTCGGGCAGGTAAAACGGTTAAGTAATCATTGGGGTTTTTATCGTCACCACATAGCGACTTTATGGTATCGGCATATTTTTTACCAGCCATATCTCCATCAGTTATCACATACCAATTGATGCCCATTTTATTGGCATATTTTATGAGTGGTTTTAAGCCGCACTGAGCAAACTCAATGAGCTGAACTCCTTCTGAACTCAAATGGTAACCACTTTGTTCTGCAAGCTCACGCAATAACCACACTTCGGTTTCGCCCTCGACTAATAACCAACATCGTGCAAATAAGGCGTTTGAGCGCCGGTAAAGAATATGAAAGGCAATACGACGGCTATCGCTAATACTTAATGAATGGGGAGCAATGTATTTGGAAACTATTTTATCAGGCAGACGAATTAACCGATAAAGGCTTTCTAATGGAAATAACGAAACTAAATCGCTCGAGTTTGAGGTAATAATTTTTTGCGTAGGAAAATGTTTTAACAACCGAAAACCCACCGACAAAATAATAGGATGCAGTTGGCTTTCAGGCTCTTCTAAAATCAAAATGGGCACAGAACTTTGCAAAAGTGAATTATTCCCTTTGGCATTGATGATAGAACCTAAAATACCCAATAATGCAGTGCGTAAAAAGTCGTTATCAAGCCCATCCAACACATTATTAATACGCTCAAGCGAATCCCAATCTTCACTACGTGGCGTCCCTTGTTTGGCTACTTGCTTATAATGGTAACGATGCTCTTGATCAGCAAAATAATATTCTAACAACGCTTTGGCGGCTTGCAAACCGCGGTGTAGATGATCTTGCGTTAATTGTGCTGAGTGAGCCTTTAACTGTTCAGAAAGTTGCAAAGTATAGTATTCCGATAACGGCTGATTGGTAATGGGCAGATTTTGAGGACTAATCGAATGCTTAAGTGCCATAACAGGATTGAGATCAATTAAATTGGCGATTAATGGCTCGTGATTCTCAAATGCAAAAGGTTTACCTTGTAAATCCACCAACATGTGCTGAGTAATAATTTTATCAACTTGCTTATTAGCCGTAATTAGGTAAGTAATTCGAAATAGTTTATCTTGATCTGAATGATAGGCAACGGGTAATAATGACTTATAGTCTAGATTATTAAGTTCATTGAGATAGGATTCACAATACGTTATTTGGATATTAATTTTATTACCATAGATTTCATTTCGGTCATGGTAAAAATCGGAATCGACAAATTGATAAAACTTATTATCAAGCGATAATAGTTGTAGCGCACTAATTAAACTCGAGCGCCCCCAACGATTTTCCCCCATGAGTACACTAGAGCCCGCATTTAATTTTAAAGATAGCTGACTGATCCCCTTAAATCCTGAAATATCAATTTGTTCAATAAACATAATGTATCCTTATTGCTAAAGGTGATACTTTTCGGTGCGTTTACGAATTCGTTCTGCTTTTTTGTGCGTACTATTAATTAATTTCGATTCATCATGCAAAATGGATTTCAGAGGCTTATTAAAATAGATTTTTAAAAACAGCCAAATATCACGATCAGTTAAGCCAATTTTAGTAGATGAAAAATAAAGCCCAATTAAATCTTTATCTCGCCAGCGAGTAGGCACTTTATTGCGAGTCTGTGCTCGGTGTAAATCGATAACCGATAATTTGATTTGCTGCTGATTTTCAAATAACGGTAAATCCAGCAAAAAATGACACAAATAACAGTCACGATGATTAACACCGGCTGCATGCATTTTTGCTACCATGTTAGCTAAATAAACAATTAAAGAACGCTTTAAGTGATAGCTTGGCGGCTTAGTTAGCCACGAGTTTGTAAAATCTTCTAAACTGATTGTCGGATTAAGATCTTGAGTGATAATAAATGAATGACGAGTCAGCGGATTTAATCCTTTGCGTCCAAAAGCACGCCCATCCATGGTATTTATGCCAGCTTGCGCTAGGCGATGAATAGCCTCCCATTCTTGCTTAGCATCTAAAACGGGTAAACGTAACGAAATTAGATTTTTCACAATTTCTTTAACCGTTGTGCCACGATGAATTTTAATAAAGTAAGATTGTCCAGCAAGCTCAAAATTTAACGTTTTGCGTTGTTTAACAGCACGATAGACTTTACCCGATATTAACTCAACCTCAGCAAATGGATCTTTACCACACCACAACTTCTCAAAAGGTGATTTTAACTTAATTTCATTCATGATTATCACAACCTAAAATAATATCTGCGGCACGCTGCGCTAAATGATATAAATCCGCCGTTTTGCCATAATCTATCGCATTGTTATGCCATGTTAGTAATTGATCGTGATTGGTTAGGGCATTTTGCAAAGTTTGATTGAGATCTGCTTGTACAAAAGGTTCGGCAAGTATCTGTCCAGCATTTGCATCATGTATATGATAAGCATACCCTGAAATGCCCGATACAATAACCGGCACACCAGCGGCCAATCCTTCAATTAAAACCATACCTGCAGCTTCTTGCCTTGCTGGATGTAACAGTAAATTGGCTGCAAATAAAATATCGGCAATGTCATTGCGTCCTGCAAAAAATCGGACTTGCTGCTCAATACCCAATTGTTTAGCCAGTTTTTGATAAGCATCGGGTTTATCTTGCCCAACCACTAAAAAAGTGACTTTTTGCTTTAATTCGTCAGGTAAAGCTGCAATGGCGATTAACGAACGATCCACCCCTTTACGTTTAAAATCTGAGCCAATTTGCACAATCACAAAATTATGTTCATCAATTTGATTGGCTTGCCTAAATTGCTTACCTTTAGCGAGCGATTCTGGAAAATATTGACGATCTTTCGCAATACCGGGTGGCAATAAGTAGAATCGTGATTGCTCAGTATCATAATACTGCACAAAATCACTGATTTGTTGTTTAGTTAAAACCATCACTTTGGTTTGACTATGTCGATTAAAAACCGCATCTTCAAAGGCTAAATAGTGTTTACAGCGTTTTGATATCTTATACCAAAAGCCCTTGTGTGACACTTTTTCAGCATAACAAGTATCACCCGCAAAATAGACATCAAGACCGGGCATTTTATTAAACCCAACCACACAATCAACAGGATTTGCTTGTAAATGCGCCTTGACCCACTGGGAATAAGATTGATTACGGCTATGATTAGATAAGCCTTTTTTAGGAACCAAAATAATATCAAACCCAGCAGGCTTATCGCCTTGCCACGCCATCACATAAATCCGCACACGATGACCACGAGCTTGACAAGCCTTAGCAATTTGCAAAAAATCGCGTTGCAAACCACCAAAAGGGAAATATTTATAGATACAAAATGCCAGTTGCATGCAGGTTGCCTCAATATTGAAAGGGGTATTATATACTTGTTGATAAGCAAGGTGCAAAAATAGCTGGTTTTGTGAGGATTCACTTAAAAATCAGTCAGGTAGGATATTGATTTTATTGATATTTTATTTATTGTTTTTTGTTAAATTTAAGCATTTACATAAGTTCAACAAAAAGAAAATATTTCACAAACCTTAATAAGCAAAGGTAAGTAAGTCTTTACCATTAATTAAAATCGATACTTTGTTAGCCAAAAAACATTCAGGTAGTATATTGATTTTATTTAATTTTTTGTTTGTTGTTTTTTATTAAAATCAATCAATCACATAAATTTAACAAAAAGAAGATGTTCCATAAATCTTATTGATCAAAAATAAGTAAACCTTTACTCTTAATTAAAAGGGTTGTTTCATAGCACAAAAATAGTGAGTTAGGAAATTGATTTTATTATTTAATGAGTAAATAATCCCATACATCGCCGCTTGAAGTAAGCCCTCTAACTCCGTAAAATAAACAAAATTTTATTTTTGGTCTATTATGCAACTTCATCTTGTTGTCAATACTTTTGGCTCCGATCTTCAGCGTCGATATGGCGAAAAGATCTATAAACTGACCTTACATGGGGGATTTAGCTGCCCTAACCGCGATGGCACTATCGGCTTGGGGGGGTGTACTTTTTGTAATGTTGCCTCGATTATTGATGAGTCGATTCAAGTTAAATCAATTGCCGATCAACTTGTATCGCAAGCTCATCAAATGAAAAAATCTAAACGCTATCTTGCATACTTTCAAGCCTACACCAGTACTTATGCTGAAGTTGCAATCCTAAAAAATATGTATGAACAGGCACTAAATAGTGCTGATATTGTTGGGCTTTGTGTGGGTACTCGCCCTGATTGCGTACCGAATGAAGCACTTGATTTACTGGCAGGTTATCAATCTCAAGGTTTTGAAGTATGGTTAGAACTGGGCTTACAAACCGCTCACGATAAAACCTTGCATGATATAAATCGTGGACATACTTTTAACGATTATCATCAAACCGTACAAAAAGCTCGTAATCTTGGTATTAAAGTGTGCACTCACTTAATTATTGGCTTACCCAAAGAAACCAAACAAGATAATTTAATCACGCTTGAACGTGTATTAAATAGTGGTGTTGATGGCTTAAAATTGCACCCTTTGCATATTGTTGATGGCAGTATTATGGCAAAAGCATGGCGAGCTGGACGTCTTGGCGTTTTATCATTAGATCAATATGTCGATATTGCTGGCGATATCATCAGGCAAACGCCCGCCAATATTTTATATCATCGCATTTCAGCTAACGCTAGAAAGCCAACCTTGCTAGCGCCAGATTGGTGCGAAAACCACTGGCAATCAATGAACGCAGTCGATCATAATTTGCGCCAATTTGGCGCCCAAGGTAGCGCGATTGGCGATCGTTATTGTTTTAAGTTGTAGTAGCTTTTTTGAACGGTACTACAAAGCAGGTAAAATAATCATAACATCATAATTTAAATTAAATTAAAAGGATTTTAGGTCGATTATGAAACTTGTTTCATTTATCTATTTGTTTTTTTACTATGTTTGATTAATTTATTTTCAACCTCTCATTACGAATAGATGTTAGAATCAGGCGATATCGACTACCTGTGTCAACTTCCTTCGGGTGGACGATATACTGCCGAACCTATAGTCTTTTTAATTCCCAGTATTTGTCTGTTATTATTAATAAAAAATAAAAAAATAAGATATGCATACCTCTTGATAGCAATCGTGTATCTTTTATGGTCTTTTTGGGACGTTATAATTGGTGTTAACAGCTTAAAACATCCTAAAACTACTTCACCTAAATCCACAATAAACTTAAAAACATTATAAACAATTTGTTTTATTAAAAATATTTGTATTAAAACTTTAATAAAATCAATTCTATATCTGAGTGTTTTTTGACTTTTTAATGCAGTATTCAAAGTTTTCATCAAAAGCCTAATCAAAGCTACCTTCGGCTTCATATTATTGATAATGCTCACCTTCTTAAGGCCATTTTTACTCGTCCATTTAATATAAATATTTTTTATAACTCCAAAAAAAGATTGAAATCACACGCTGATTAAGTAAGGATTATTGACTGTGATGTTTTTTATACCACATTGTGTATACACACATTGTGCAACCATGCCTTTAAGGCGGATGCAATGAACTATAAGGAGTCAACATGTTTAGTAAAGATATGACTATTGCCGAGTATGATAAGGAATTGTGGGATGCCATTAAAGGCGAAGAGCAGCGTCAAGAAGATCATCTTGAGCTGATCGCATCAGAAAATTATACCAGTCCACGTGTAATGCAGGCGCAAGGCTCACAACTCACCAATAAATATGCCGAAGGTTATCCAGGCAAACGGTATTATGGTGGTTGTGAATATGTTGATGTTGTTGAAAAATTAGCAATTGAACGTGCTAAGGCTTTATTTGGCGCCGATTATGCTAATGTGCAACCACATTCAGGTTCGCAGGCTAATTTTGCGGTTTATATGGCGCTATTAAAAACAGGCGATACGGTTTTGGGTATGAATTTGTCTGAAGGAGGTCATTTAACTCATGGTTCGCCGGTTAGCTTTTCAGGCAAGCTTTATAATGTGGTTGCTTATGGGGTTGATGATTTTGGACGTATTGATTATGACAAGTTGGCTACAATAGCTCAAGAATCTAAGCCAAAAATGATTATTGGTGGGTTTTCGGCCTATTCTGGCGTGGTTGATTGGAAGCGTATGCGCGAAATTGCTGATAGTGTGGGGGCTTACTTATTTGTGGATATGGCGCATGTAGCAGGTTTGGTTGCTGCAGGTGTTTATCCAAATCCAGTGCCTTATGCACACGTTGTGACTACAACAACTCATAAAACCTTAGGAGGACCACGTGGGGGATTGATTTTAGCTAAAGATGGCAGTGAAGAATTATATAAAAAGTTAAATTCGGCTGTTTTTCCAGGATCCCAAGGTGGACCTTTAATGCATGTGATTGCGGCTAAAGCGGTGGCATTAAAAGAAGCAATGGAACCAGCTTATAAAGAATATCAACAGCAAGTGGTTAAAAATGCCAAAACGATGGTTGAAGTGATTGTACAACGTGGTTATAAAGTCGTTTCGGGCAAAACACATAACCACCTATTTTTAATTGATTTAGTTGATAAAAATATTACAGGTAAAGAAGCCGATGCCGCTTTGGGGAGTGCCAATATTACTGTCAATAAAAATAGTGTGCCTAAAGATCCACAAAGCCCATTTGTGACATCTGGCGTGCGTATTGGTACGCCGGCTATTACTCGTCGAGGCTTTAAAGAAGCTGAGTCCCGTGATTTGGCAAATTGGATTTGTGATGTTTTAGATAATATTGATGATGAACAAGCCATTCAAGCGGTAAAAGACAAAGTTTTAGCTATTTGTCGCCGCTTACCCGTTTATCAACATTAACTACTAGCTAATTTCGCCGATGATTGTCGGCGAAATTTTATAGTGTCGGCTTATTTTATAAAACGATTTTTATTCGTTAATATTTGTATGGGTATTATTTTGGGTTTGTTCTTGCTTTTGTGGTTCGATATAGCGATCAAAACAACCTTCATGCCATAACCAGCCTATTGTTGCTCCAACACCCAGTAAAATAGCTAACCAAAATATGGCGATCAGTTTTTTGTGACGTTGTTTCATTGGATCATGCAAATTACGTTTTGCGTTTGTTGGTAGTTCAGCTTTGCTGGTCAGTAAGCCACCTAGCATTAAGTTGATTTTAACTTGCCCGTTAATTGCCCAACCTGATGCTTCAAGCAGTGGACCAAGGGTTCTTCGGCGTAATTTTAACCATGCTAAAATCACAGAAGGTCCAGAAATAATCAGGAATAATCCAACAAAAAACAAAGGGAATTGCCACCAAGTGAGCGAAAAAATTGCTTGGAAAATTGAAGCTAATGCCGTGCCGATTGCACCAACGGCCAAACCGATTGCCGCAAAAATTCCGACGCTTTTGCCAATATCAAATTTATTGGCTGGGTTTTGTAGTGCCTGTTCACTCGATTTTTCAACATCGGCATCTTTGCTGCTTGCCCATTTGTTAATTTGTTCGGTAATACAGCGCCCAATCCGCTGATAAGGTGCTAAAATCGCTTGCTGAATGCTAATTGGCTTAGTGATGATTTTTACAACATTAGCATCCCAATCGTTCCCGTCATTGTCGATAAACACACCATTGCGACCTTCAATTAATAAATCACCTTGTCCGGCTGTCATTGCTGCAGCAATCAGCAATTTTTGTCCATGTCGTGTACATTCACAATAAAGTAAACAAAGTTCGGAATAATCTGCCATGGTTGCGTGTTTGGCAATATTGTCGACTGCAACGCAAAGGGTTGCACAGCGGCCATCTATATAAAGATTACCCAGTTGAAATGCAGATCGAGTTTTTGGCGAGAAGAAGTCCGCAAAAGAAACAAAGTTAACTAGTAAGCGGTAAAGATGTTTGTGAAACAGGACTAATTTTTCTAACACTAGCACGTCAGACGCGGATATTGGCGTTTTATTATCTTGTTCAACCATTTGCTTAAATTCGTTCAGTAAATCATCGTTAGCTAGATCCGTAATGACGCTATTTGGCATATCTTCTATACTAGTCGAAGGTTCAATTTCAACGGTTAATTGTACCATTTCTGGCTTAGCGCTAATAAGTGTGGAGTAAGCTTGCAAACTTTGTTGAATATTTTGCCATTCTTGCTGTGTTAGTTGATCGGGATTGGATAAAGATGATTCCACTAAAGTTTTCAATCGGCTGATTTTAGCTTTCCAAAGTGGATTAAGACCATTGACGAGATCAAGCGCATTGGTTGTGTCGATTTTTGATAGCGGTAATTCAGCTAAGGCTTCATCAGACAGTAATCCGTTTTGTGTTGGTACAATATATTTTTCGTCGACGTTGAGTGCAGTTTGCGCTTGTGGAGCGTATTGTGCTAGTTCGATGCGTAAAAAATAATCATCAATTTTGGGTTTTAATAACTGGATTAATTTCCAAATTTCGGCAGTATTTTCCCCAAATGGGGTTTGCGTATTACTTATTTTGGTTTGCCATTGTAACCACGTTTTTAGGTTGTCAACAAAGGTGGTGGCTATGTTTAAATCAATGCCATCTTGTCCACTCATATCTTTTTGCGCCCCTGTGGTTTTGATTGCCGTTTGAATAAACGTTTGCATGTCGGGCGATAATTCAGTTGATGCAGGAAAGATTAAATCACCATTGTAAAGTTTGTCAGCATTGATTTTTATACACTGCTGTATGTCATCTTGCGTTAAGTAATCCACGTTGCTTTTATTCAAGCTAGCTAAAATGCTATGTGCAGTGACAGAGAGTTTTTTTCCTTGTGGTGTCGATGTGTTGATTTCTGATAACGGTAGCGTTTCACTCGTTTTTAAAATGCTATCAAATGAGATGATTTTATCTTGAGTCCAACTAATGGCATCTAAAATATCAGGTATGCGAATACGTCCATCGTTGTCAGAATCAAGTAGGGCTAAGGTTCGCCTATCAAAATCTAATCCTGTTGTTGGGCAACTTAGAGCAACCCATAATTTAGGATCTAAATCCGGTAAATTGATAATGTCATTGGCACTTTTAAATACAACTTGATCAAGTCCACCGACACGTTGAAATGTCCACATATGGCTCATAATAATCTCCGCACAGAAATCTAATAATATCTTTGTAAATTAATATAACAGTATTTGTTTTTTTTTATAGAATAGAACGGTAATTTCTAATATTTGTAAGACCTATTGATGTATCTTTGGTTTTTGATTTAGTTGCCTTTGGTAACTTTATGATAGAATAATGTCTTATTACTTAATATCCAAATAAAAATCACCAATATGTCATTAATTAATCTTACCAATGCTTATCTTTCATTTAGTGATGCACCATTGCTCGATCATATTGATATGTCTATTGAGCCAAACGAGCGTGTTTGTCTTGTTGGTCGCAATGGTGCCGGCAAATCAACGTTACTTAAAGTGTTAAATAAAGAAGTACCATTAGATGAAGGGCAAATTATTTATGAAAATAATGTGATTGTTTCACGCTTACAGCAAGATCCCCCTCGCGATGTGCAAGGCAATGTGTTTGACTTTGTGGCAGAAGGATTACATGAGCAAGCACAGTTATTACGAGATTATTATGATTTAATCCATCGGGTTGAGCACGATCCTTGCGAAAGTAATTTGGCTAAATTAGCAAAAATGCAAGAGCAGTTAGATCATCAAAATGGCTGGCAATTAGATAGTCGTATTCGTAATGTTATTTCGTCGTTGTCGCTTGACGGTGATGCCTTGTTATCTTCGCTATCTGGTGGCTGGCTGCGTAAAGCTGCTTTAGCTAAAGCGTTGGTTTGTCAGCCATCGGTTTTATTGCTCGATGAACCAACAAACCATTTAGATATTCAAACCATAAAATGGTTGGAAGAGTTTTTGAAAAGCTTCAATGGCAGTATTGTGTTTATTTCTCATGATCGTTCGTTTATTCGCCAAATGGCAACGCGTATTATTGATTTAGATCGGGGTAAAATTGCCTCTTGGAGCGGTAATTACGATAATTATTTACTTGGTAAAGAAGAAGCACTGCGCGTTGAAGAATTGCAAAATGCTGAATTTGATAAAAAATTGGCTCAAGAAGAGGTCTGGATCCGCCAAGGTATTAAAGCACGCCGTACACGTAATGAAGGGCGAGTGCGAGCATTAAAAGCAATGCGCCAAGAGTATAGCGAGCGTCGCCAAGTGATGGGTAGTGCCAAAATGCAAATTGAAGAGGCATTACGTTCAGGAAAAATCGTTTTTGAGCTTGAAAATGTGTCCTATCAGATTGAAGATAAGCTGCTAGTTAATGATTTTACTGTGCAAGTATTGCGTGGTGATAAAATTGCCCTGATTGGTCCTAATGGTATTGGTAAAACGACTTTGTTAAAACTGATGTTAGGTAATTTAACACCAACCTCAGGTAGCGTGCATTGCGGTACCAAGCTTGAAGTGGCTTATTTTGATCAATATCGGTTAGAGCTCGATCCTGAAAAAACCGTGATGGATAATTTAGCCGAAGGTAAACAAGAGGTGATGGTGAATGGACGATCACGTCATGTGCTTGGTTATTTGCAAGATTTTTTATTTCCGCCAAAACGCGCCAGAACACCTGTTCGTGCATTATCAGGTGGGGAGCGTAACCGCTTATTGTTGGCTAAACTATTTTTAAAACCTAGCAATTTATTAATACTTGACGAACCGACTAATGATCTTGATATTGAAACGTTGGAATTGTTAGAAGAGTTGGTTAATGATTATCAGGGAACGGTCTTATTGGTTAGCCATGATAGACAATTTGTTGATAATGTCGTTACCCAATGTTGGTTTTTTGAGGATAAAGGGCATATTGGTATTTATGCAGGAGGTTATGCTGATGCATTGCAACAACAGCAACAGGCACAACCGGTTAAAGTAGCGGCAGTGAATAATGTTAAACAGCCCAAAAAAGCGTTAAGCACGTCGAATAATAAAAGCAATGAGATAACCAATAAAAAGAAGGTTAAGCTGAGTTATAATGAGCAACGAGAGTTAGCACAATTACCAAGCAAAATAGAACAATTAGAATTAGCAATTGCCGATTTACAAGCACAAATTAGCCAAAGTGATTTTTTTAATCAGCCACACGAAGTCACGAGTCCAATCTTACAAACTTTGACCGATAAAGAAGCCGAATTAGAATCTGCTTTCGAACGTTGGGAACAGTTAGAGTCTTTAAGTAAATCATAAGAAAGGCTGGGCTTTCAGCATTATTTATTCGGGTTATAAAATAAATAATGCTGTTTTTGGGCTTTTAGATTTTTATAAAATGGTTTTATTGTTCCACAACTTTCTAGAATAAAGACAGAAAAATAATAACGCAATGAGGACAAAAATCGCACCAACAAAACCAATATCACCAATTGAAAGTAGAATTAATACTTTACTGCCTATAAACGCCCCGCCTCCTATACCAATATTGTAAATACCTGAATAAACAGATGTGGCAATATCGGTTGCATCGGGCGCTGCATCGATAACTTTGCTTTGCATAACCATGCCAATAATGGTTATGGAAAGCCCCCAGATTAGACATTGAATGATTGCGGTATAAAGCGTGAATGAGCATACATAAAGCGATAATAAGCAAGTGATCAATGACAACATTGGGATCACTAAAATAGCGGTTGGATTTTTTTCGGCGTATCTTGCAAAAATAACGCTGCCAATCATGCCAGAAAAACCTATGACTAATAATAAAGTGACGATAACACTTTGATTAAATCCGCCAATATCTTTCATAAATGGCGTAATATAGGTATAAGCCGTGAAGTGGCCGGCAATAATAATGGCTATTAATAGATAAATGTTTAGCAGTATTGGGCGTTTTAATACATTCGGAATATTTTTGACAGAAATAATATTCATGCTTGGCACAGCAGGTAGCAAGTAAAGCAGTAATATCATCACGCAAAAAGCGATAAAGGCAATACATAAAAAAGTCACTCGCCAGCCGACAAGTTGCCCAATAATGGTACCAATTGGAATACCTAATATGGTTGCCATTGATACGCCAATAACAATAAAGCCCATGGCTTTAGCTTTTTTTCCATTAGGCGCTAACCGAACGGCAAGTGGTGTTGTAATTGCCCAAAATACTGCATGAGCACAAGCAATACCAATTCTTGCTATCATTAAGCTGCAAAAATTCCATGCAAATCCAGCTAAAATATGACTACCAATAAATAAGAAAAATAGGAAGATAAGCAGCTTTCTTCGTTCCATTTTTGACGTTAATACCGTCAATGGCAATGATAATAACGAAACAGCCCATGCATAAATGGTGAGTAATAATCCTGCATGAGCGACATCCATTGAAAAGCTTTCAGCAATATTGGGTAATAGCCCGACAGGTACAAATTCCGTTGTATTAAAAATAAATGCTGCAAATGCAAGGCAAAGAATTGATGACCAAATGCGAGATCGGGTAATACTATTGTTCATGATTAAGATTATGAGAGGAAGATTAGGTTGTTTTTGATTATAACTGAATATTTTTGTCTATTAAATAGCTACTGCGAATTAATCTAACAGTAAATCGCCACCACTATGGGTAATGGCTGGCGATATCTATTATTGCTGCAATTTATGCTAATGCTTTAGCAGCCGCTAGGGCTTTGTCATAATCAGGTTCAGATGACGTTTCTTTAACATATTCCACATAAACAACTTTGTCATTTTTATCAATAACAAATACGGCACGAGAAAGTAAACGTAATTCTTCAATAACAGTGCCATATTTTAAACCAAAATCAAGGTCTTTATGATCTGACGTCACTTTAACGGTATCAATGCCTTCGGCAGCACAATAGCGATTTAATGCAAAAGGTAAATCAACGCTAATTGAAAATATTACAGTATCGGTTAATTTTGCCGCTTCGACATTAAAACGGTGGACTTGAGCACTACATACCGAAGTATCAATAGATGGCACCGAATTAATAATTCTGATTTTACCTTTAAAATCGGATAATTTAATGGGCTTCATTGCTAAATCTTGCACGATAAAATCAGGTGCCATATCGCCAACGTTGATTTTGGAACCTAATAAAGTAATAGGGGCTCCGCGCATAGTAACTTCATTAACTCTTTTTTGCATAATTGCTTCCTTAGTTTTGTGACAAGTCACGTTGTTTCGGTGGAGTAAACTTATTGAGGTTTTACAGCTTTATTTACTATAAATCTAGCATGATTCGGCTGTCATACTCATATTATGCTAGATGTGATGATTTATCCAATGAATAACATTTTTAATTACTCAATTTTGTGAAAATGATAATTCAAAAAATTTCAATACAAATAAATGTGATAGTTATCACATATAAAAAAATCGTTTGTTTATTAATAAAAGAATTATATTTATGATTGACTAGCTATTAATTAGCTAATGTTGTTAAGTAACCACATTGATATACTTATAATAAAATATTTATTGGCAATATTATAAGGCAATTTATCTATTTTAAATAACTGAGTTGATTATCATGAGTTGTTGGATATCGAGAGTGATAATGCTTTTTAATAAGGAAACTTATATGCAAAAAATTTTCGTAAACAGTATTATTATGTGTTCTTTAATATGTACAAGTGTATATGCCAGTAATATTAAAGATGTGACATCTGATCCACAAGATTTTTACCTTAAAGAAGATCAAGCGCCTAATAGTTTGTTTTTATTACCTCCGCCTCCTTCTTTTAATAGTATTGATTTCCTTAGGGACAAAGCAATGTACGATTGGGGAAAGTCAGTTCGTAATTCTGAACGAGGGTATCAAGCTTATTTAGATGCTGATTCTAGTAAGGATAATGTTACTAAACAGTTCTCACTTTCGTTTGGTTTTGATATTTCTGCAATTAACACCCCCGAGATTTATAAACTTATTACAACCATGAAAGAAGATGCTGGTGACCTGGCGACGCGTTCCGCTAAAAATTATTATAAACGAATGAGACCATATGCCTTTTTTCACGAACCAACTTGTCGACCAGAAGATGAAAAAACATTATCAACCAATGGTTCTTATCCATCAGGTCATACCACAATGGGATTTGCTATTTCGCTAGTACTTGCTGAAATCAATCCTGAGAGACAAAATGAAATTCTTAAGCGTGGTTATGAAATAGGTGAAAGTCGGGTAATTTGTGGTTATCATTGGCAAAGTGATGTCGATGCAGCAAAAGTTATGGCCGCAGCTGTTGTGGCTCAACTACATACAAATTCGGAGTTTAGTCAACAACTAGCTAAAGCAAAGATAGAGTTTAGTCATTTAAAATAGTAGATACTAGGTGATCTCATTGATTATTATGTGTTGAAAAACGCCTGATTGTTTACATTTTATTATTAATAATTTTACAAATTCAATCTTAATATATTGGCTGATGATAGTTAGCAGCCAATATATCGATTTTTAATTTACATGGTTTTAAACGAGATATCAGGTAAAATTGTTTCGCCTTGCCAATAGAGTTCACTGGCAATACGCCCTGCAATTTGGCAATAAAGTTGGGTAAATTCGCTATCAGGGTGGCTAATAACGGTAGGTTGCCCGGTATCAAGGTCTTGGCGTAACATTTTATGAAGAGGGACTTGCCCAAGTAATTTTGTTTGATATTGCTCAGCTAAACGCTGTGCTCCCCCTTCGCCAAAAATAGCTTCGTGATGACCACAATTTTCACAAATATGATAGCTCATATTTTCAATAATACCTAGCGTTGGGATGTTGACTTTATTAAACATGGCCATGCCTTTTTTGGCATCCATTAATGCGATGTCTTGTGGTGTACTGACAATGATTGCTGCCGTTACAGGAATACTTTGCGCCAGGGTTAATTGAATGTCCCCTGTGCCTGGAGGCATATCAATAACAAGATAGTCGAGTTCAGGCCAAAGCGTGTCTTGCAAAATTTGCAATAGCGCTTTGCTTGCCATGGGCCCACGCCATACCATGGCTCCATCGGAGTCAACTAAATAGCCAATAGAATTACTTGCAAGCCCATATGCTAGGATGGGAGTCATATGCTTATTGTCTGGTGTCAGCGGGCGTTCTTTTTCTGTGCCTAGCATGGTGGGAATTGAAGGTCCATAAATATCCGCATCTAAAACCCCTACTTTTGCGCCTTGTTTTTGTAAAGCTAGTGCAAGATTGACGGCTGTTGATGATTTGCCCACGCCACCTTTGCCTGAACTTATGGCGATAATATTTTTTATATTGTTAATGGCATGTTGGTCATTAGCGCGTTTTAATGTGGCAATTTTATATTCAATGTGCCAGTCAACGTTGTTAATGCCGTTAAGCTTAAGTAATTTTGGGGTGGTTATTTTTTTTAACTCGTCAAAAGCGTTTTGCCAAGCAAAGGGCATGGTTAAATTAATGGATAAATGCTGATTAACTATTTCACATTTAGTTAGTGCACCAAGTTCAAGTAAATTTTTTTGTAAGGTTGCATGAGTAAAATTCTCAAGAATCTTTTTTACTTCAATGTTCATTGCTATTATCTCTTTATGCATTGATATTTATACTTGTTCATTTTTAATACTCTTCTTTAAAGAGGCGGAAAAATGATAATATTTTACATTCTTCAAAAAGGATTATTTGCCATTTGCAAAGTGAATCGAGTATAGAAATTTTATCAAATTATGGCATAAATCTAGCGATAATCCCACGATTGATGTACTATTTCTGCCATTATGTAATAAAGGGTAATAAATCAACATGACAACTCAACGCAAAATATTGGTGACTTGCGCACTGCCTTATGCCAATGGTGCAATTCACTTAGGTCATATGCTTGAACATATTCAAGCTGATGTATGGGTACGTTATCAACGTATGCGTGGTAATGATATCTATTTTATTTGTGCCGACGATGCGCATGGCACCCCAATTATGCTCAAAGCACAACAACTTGGCATTACGCCTGAACAGATGATTAGTGAAGTAAAAACTGAGCATCAGCGTGATTTTGCTGGATTTAATATTAGTTATGATAATTACCATTCAACCCATAGCTCAGAAAATCGTGAAATATCAGCACAAATTTATAAGCGTTTAAAAGCTAATGGTTATATTAAAACCAAAGTCATTTCACAGCTATTTGATCCTAAAAAACAGATGTTTTTACCTGATCGCTTTGTAAAAGGTACTTGCCCACGTTGTAAAGCTCCAGATCAATATGGCGATAACTGTGAAGTGTGTAGTGCAACTTACAATCCGATTGATTTAATTAATCCTAAGTCTGTGGTTTCGGGGGCAACGCCCATTTTAAAAGAGTCAGAACATTTCTTTTTCGATCTGCCGGCTTTTTCAACTATGTTACAAGAGTGGATTCGCTCAGGGACACTACAAGACCAAGTCGCTAATAAAATGCAAGAGTGGTTTGAATCAGGCTTACAGCCGTGGGATATTAGCCGCGATGCCCCTTATTTTGGTTTTGAAATCCCCGATGCACCAGGTAAATATTTTTATGTCTGGTTAGATGCACCAATTGGTTATATGGGATCTTTCTTAAATTACTGTAATAAGCAAAATAAACCGATTTTTGATGAGTTTTGGAATAAAGATTCGAGTACTGAACTTTATCACTTTATTGGTAAAGATATCGTGTACTTCCATAGCTTGTTTTGGCCTGCTATGCTAGATGGTAGTGAATATCGTAAGCCATCGAATATTTTTGTGCATGGTTATGTAACTGTTGACGGCGCAAAAATGTCTAAATCACGCGGTACTTTTATTCAAGCAAGTACCTATTTAAAACATTTAGATCCTGATTGCTTACGTTATTATTATGCGGCTAAACTATCACCACATATTGATGATATTGATTTAAATCTTGAAGATTTTGTGCAACGTGTAAATAGTGATTTAGTCAATAAAGTGGTAAATATTGCTTCGCGTTCGGCTGGTTTTATTTATAAACGCTTTGACGGCAAATTATCAGAAAAAGTGGCTGAGCCAGAACTTTATGCGTTATTTGTAGAAAAAGCAAAAGTCATTGCTGATTATTTTGAACAACGTGAATCAGGTAAGGCGATCCGTGAAATTATGGCACTAGCTGATGAAGCCAATCGTTATATTGACGAAAAAGCGCCATGGGTGGTTGCCAAACAAGCGGGGCAAGATCAAGCATTGCAAGATATTTGCTCAATGGGTATTTACTTATTCCGCATTTTAATGACTTACTTAAAGCCGATTGTACCGTCATTAGCAGAGCGAACAGAAGCATTTTTAAATAGCAAATTAGAGTGGGATACTATTGCTAATGCGTTAACTAGCCATAAGATTAACCAGTTTAAAGCTCTATTTAACCGTATTGATATGGATAAAATTACTGCCATGATTGAAGAAACAAAAGAACAAGCTGCCCTAGCAACACCAGCTAAAACAAATGTTGCTGAACCTATTGCCGATACAATTAGTTTTGACGATTTTACCAAAGTTGATATGCGTGTTGCTTTAATTAAACATGCCTGTTTTGTTGAAGGTTCCGATAAATTACTCCAGTTGACGCTTGATATTGGTGATGAAACCCGTAATGTATTTTCAGGCATCAAACAATTTTATCCTGATCCAGAAGTGCTAATTGGGCGTTTAACCATTATGATTGCCAACTTAGCACCTCGTAAAATGCGATTCGGTGTTTCCGAAGGGATGGTGCTTTGTGCCAGTGGTAAAGATGATGGTGACGGCGTGTACTTGTTATCGCCAGATAGTGGGGCTAAACCGGGAATGCGCATTTCGTAATTGATATCTTTATTATAAAAACTGCATCTTAACAAGTTAATATACTTGTTAAGATGTTTCAGGAAATTATGCGTTTCAGTATAAAATTTGCTTATTTGATAAATAATTGTAGCGTTTGTTTTTTAGAGTTGTTTTTCTATTATAAGTGTTTAGCTAACCAACTATCATGTAACCATTTTTGAGTTTGCCTTCCTGCTCGAATAAAATCCCAGTCAATATCTCTTTCAAAAACCATTACTGTTTGATCAGGTCCTATAATAGTCCAAAAATAGAGGCCAGTATTTAAATCACGGCATTTGACTTTCATTCCAGTTAGTGTGTTTTTTTTGCCATCAACAATAATAGTTTCGTTATGGGTATTGATCCAATTATTATTATAGTTTTCTAATAAATCTGGTGCATAGTCTTTAAGAAAATTTAGAGTAATTTGTAATGCGATTTCTTTGGAAACTTGTTGGCTAGAAGACTGATATTTAGGTAGTAATCTTACTAATCCTTGTAAATTTTTAGTAGTATCATTTATTAATAATGAAACATGTTGTTGTTCAAGATGTATGCTTTCATTGGGTTCAAAACGATAAAGAGTGACAGGCTGTTTATTGTGGAGTCCTTGTTTAGTTAATACAAAATTAAAATCGCGTTCTGCATTTTGTAATAACTTTTGAAAATTTGGTTCAAGTATGTTTTTTGCTTGTTGTATTTGCGTTGAGTTCATAGTGGGTTCCTTTATTGTACTCATTTCTTCGGCGTAACAAGTTGAATTTAAAAAACTTGTTATAATTATTAAGCTAATAAATATTTTTTTCATTATAAAAACCTTAATGGTAATTTCTTTTATTTAACATTAGTTGCAATGCACAAATAAATAGGAAAAGGGTGACGAGTAAAATTAAAGTATTTGTTTCAAAAATGGTTGGTAAAAAGGCGCCTACACTCGCACCAATAAATAAAACACAGGTGTATAGCGATATGGCAATGCCACGACTTTCAGCTTCAGATTCGATTGTAATACATGTAATCATTGATGGAATGGCATAGGCTAGTCCAAAAATAAATATAAAATGGATAATAAATAAAAAACTAACAAAATTTAATTGGTCATTAATATAAAAACAGTGAATTAATAACGAAATGCTCATTAGGCATAATGCCATGAATAATACGTATAATGGTTTGATTAGCTTAAATATATAACCAGCTGTTAGACTAAATAATATAGCAATAATGCTTATATTACGTAGTGTTGGTACATAAATGATTAATGAGCTATGGTGTAATATTGAATAAAGACTAACGAAACTAAGTAAAACAAAGAGCGAACAACAATAGATAGGAAATAATTTTTTATTAAACAAAATATTGGGAAGTTTACTAAAAATTGAAGTTATTGTTGTTTTTTGGGGTGTTGGTTTTTTTCTATTGCTTTTTGAACTGTTGAAATAAAAGCATACAGCGCCTAATGCGTAAATAATACCTAAAAACCACATAGACTTATGCAGTGAATCAACAATCATTATTGAACCAAACCATTGCCCAATGGTTGTTGCGAGTAGAAACGCACAACTAATAATTGAGATTGCTTTAGATTTTGTTGCATCAGCAAGGTTGACCGAAATCCACGCTAATGCAACAGGTGGAAATGAGGCTGCACAAAAGCCTTGGATGGAACGTGCTAGCAATAATAAATAATAACCACTTATCAATGGAATAATAAAAGTGATTAATGCTAAAAGTAGTAAGCCTATTGCTAAAGTAAAATCTTTGCCTATTTTATCCGATAAAATTCCCCAAATAATTAGTCCAATCGCGTAAAAAATACCAAACACACTTGTCAATAAGCTGACATTACTTGGTGTGCTACCTTTGATAAAAATTAGTAAATTTTCTGGAATGGGTAAAAAAATGTATAGAAGGGTAACAACAGCAAGTGCTATAAAAGGAATTAATGTTGTTCCTACGATTAACTTATATTTCATTGATGAGTCCTTTAAGTTTTATTGTTGTATTTAAACTGCAACAATTGGAGTATATATCCATTATGGTTTTTAAATCAACATAATTTGTTGTACAATATAATTTAATCGATAAAATATAAAAAAATAAACGATGAAAAAGGTTTTATTATGGAAGATATCTCTGCTAAAAATTCATATGATGACTTTTTATCAACCGTGATTGTTGGTATTGGAGAGGTTTCTGAGATGACAAAAATTCCAGTTAGAAAATTACGATATTGGGAAGAAAAAGGCATCATTAAAACGGTTGATCCACAATCTAAGTCTCGTCAATTTGATTTAGCGAATATAAAAAAAATTGTTTTAATTCAAGAATTGATGGAAGATGGATATTCATTGGATGGTGCAGCCAAAAAAGTTGAAGATAGAATTGCAAAAATAGAATCGTTAATGAATCTAATTCAAATGTAATTGTGTGTATATTGGTTTTTATATTGTAATAATATTAATTCAAGTTCTATTCATTAATTAGTTTTATAATTTATTTTCAATATGGGTATTTTATTATTTTGCTTATTAATTGTTGACTTTATTAAGTTTCTTATTGATAGGTTTTTATTAATAAGCATTTTTTGGGATAAACAGATAAAACCGATATTTAATGTTACATTAAACCATTAGCTCAAGGCAAATCGTTTGTTGAAGTTGATGGTGTTTGCTATGATGAAAAACTAGAGGCTAGTATTTAGAAATGGCCTTCAGTTATGATGACTGCTATATTTTAATTTTTGTGACGGAAGAGGGTAGTCCTTGGGAAGAAGTTTTATTCATCTATTTACTTGATTCAAAAAACTACAATAAAAAACCTTCCCTTTTACATTTAGGAACCTATTTCATATCTACCCCCAATTTCATTTAAACACCATTTTTTGATCGAAGTAAATAAAACTTCACTTTAAATCAATATGCTATGTGTCTCTATTTATCCTGAAATTTGGCAATCAAAATAACGACTGCCAAAGCTCTATTTTGTTAAAAATCATATTTTGCTGTTTGATTTAACATTGCATGTAAATTCGTTATTGCATTATTTTTGATTTTCTGACGGATTTCCTGAATAAGGAAATATGCTGTCTTTTAGTGAAAAAGAGAAATCTTTTGTATTAATTTCACCAATAACTTTGTTGCTATCGTATAAAGCTAGTAGAAAATCGGCCATTTGCTTTGCTGTTAATTGGGCGTTAGCTTGCTTTAATTCCTGTGCTAGCCCTTCGGTAAAGGCATTGACATAGAATTTTGTTGCGCAATAGGTTACCGCATTAGGAACGATCGTATATCCACCACGGGAGGAGATGTTTATTAGTTGTGTCCCAGATTCATTTTGATATTTTCGTACATACAGTGTTTAAAAAATTGTTAGGACTTCAATATTTAAATGAAGCATTGTTTCGATTTTTCCTAAATCTTGATCGCTAACACTGCCGTAATGACCAAGACCGGCATTATTAATCCATGTTTCAATAAAATAGTTGTCTAAATCATTAAAAAGAGAATAAGCGTTGGTTGGTTGTGATAAATCACAAAGTTTTATAATTACTTCTAATGCTGGGGCAATTTTTGCAATTTCTTGTTGTAAAAGTGCCAAATTTTCTTGTCTTCTTGCAATAACAATAAGGTTTTTATTTCGTTTTGCAAAAGCAATAGCTGTTGCATAACCTATGCCTGAACTTGCGCCGGTTATGACGGTATATTTTTTATGTGTATTGGTCATTTTTATTTCCTCTAATATTTCAAATATCTGTATTTAATTAAAAACATTCAACCAATTGAATATACGATAAATATATCTTTATTCTGCTAGAAGGTGGGGATTTATTTTGGTCTTTTATATTTTTCTTATTGATTATTTGTTTGCCATGAATTATGTGGTAATTCAACTTCATGAGAGGCTTGAGATAAGGCATCATTCAATCGTTGGCAGCTTAAAGGTATGCAATAAGTTGGTTTTGCACGCTCAAACCGCCAACTGTTTGATAAAGCACCTACATCCATCAATATAATCATAGCCAATACTTTCTAGAAGAGTGAAAACAATTTGTTTGGCATCGAAGTCATCTCCAGCTATAGGTATTGCTCTTCTATTTGATTTATTCTTTGGCTTTGCATCTTTTATAATTTCTTTTGCGAGAATTGCATTAACAACTTTAACTACTCTAGATTTATCAAGATGTTTAGCGACTAACTCGCTAGTTGTTGTTTCATGATTATCTAATTTTCCTAAATGACCATCGCGGGCTGGATAATAGCTAGTGGCATCAAGTATTATTTTGCCACTGAGTAGCTCTGCAGGTAATTGTGTATAATTGATAAAGGGAATGGCAACGAGAAAATTATATCACCAAATTTAATGGCTTCTTCTTGGCTTCCAATTTGGCAGTTTAAGCGTGTGGCTACGCAAAACAGCGTCTTTTTATCTCTAGAATTTATTGAATTTGTGTTGAATGCAATATCGTAATAGGTGTGTTTTTTATACATAATAAAAAAGGCGATTTGCTCGCCTTTTTTAACAGTTGTCATAAAAGAACCAATAGTTATTTTATCGTCACTAAAGTGCTCACTTCTTTACCTAACATATTGTTTAGATAAACTAAATCGTTAGCAGTTAAGGTTCCTACTGCATATTTTAGTTGTAATAAGCTAGTTAAATAATTATATTTTGCATCAGATAAATTTCGTTTAGAACTGTAAAGCTGAGTGGTTGCGTTTAATACGTCAACAATTGTTCTAGTTCCAACTTGATAACCAGAATTAGTTGCTTCTAATGAACTTTGTGCCGAAACTACTGCTTGTTGATAAGCTTTGATTGCGCTAATTGATGATGAAATATTGTTGTACGATGAGCGTACGTGATTAATCACACCACGATTGGTACTTTCTAATTTTTCGCTGAAGCTCACGTAATTTTGTTGTGCTTGTTCAACTTTAGACATTGTTGCACCACCCGAAAAGATAGGTAGGTTTACACTAACACCAACATAGTTATTTCCTGAATAAGATTTACCACCCTGTGTACCTGCAGCTACGTTATTCCCATATCTATCGGTTTTGTTGAGGTTTGTTGATGCATCTAAACTTGCTGTAGGTAAATGACCTGCTTGAGAGAGTTTGATCTGTTCACGTGCGATGTCTTGATTTAATTTCATTGTTAATAAATTAAGATTAGACGTTTCAGATTGTTTTAACAATAAGCTGATTTGTGCTGGGGTTTCTGTTTTAAAGTTATTAGTATTAACACTTGCCAAACTTGAATAAAAACGCCCACTCACTTGGCGTAACTCTTCGATTGCATTATTTAACTCATTTAATGCGTTGACTTGTTGCGCAACAGTTAGGTCATAGTTAGCTTGGGCATTTTGTACATCAGTAATGGCCACTAAACCAACTTGGTGTTGTTGACGAGTTTGTTCTAACTGACGGCCTATTGCTTTTTTCTGTGCATCAATAAAACTCAATGCATCCAGCGCTTTTAACACATTAAAATAAGCGACGGAAGTATTTAAAATTAAGGTTTGACCTTGGTATTGATAAGCAATATCAGCAATACTTGCTTGTTTTTTAGTAATATCCAAGGCTTTCCAACTTGAGAAATTAAAAATACTTTGAGATACTGCTACTTGGTATAAGTTCCCGCTTTTGGACTTTATCCCACTTGCATCACGTCGACCATGAGTTACACCATAAGAAGCACTTAAACCAACTTGTGGTAGTAAACTTGCTCGAGAGCCAGAAATTGCTGCGTATGCTTTATTTTTTTCTGCTAATGAACTGCGTAGATCTGGATTGGTTTCTTTTGCTTGTTCATAAATTTGTATCAAATTTTCAGCAAAAACAGATTGGCTTAACGCTAATCCAATTAAAAAAGTTAAAGTTTTTTTCATCAATCTTCTCTTTAAAAATCATTAAAATATAGTAGTATCTTTAATAGTGTAATTTTAACAGATAATTAACATATAGTAAGCATAGTTTGCATGCCATTCGCACTTTTTATTCAAATTTATTTTAAAATCGGAATCTTATATGAAAATTAAAAACAATCCAGTACATTTTGACAAAAATGATGTATTGAATCTAACTAAACGAATCTTGTATAAAGGTTTTTTTTCTTTGTTTGAATATCGTTTTCAGTATCGAAAATTTGATGGTTCAATGAGCGAGGTTGTCACTCGTGAAATTTTAGAACGTGGGCATGCGGTTGTGCTTTTAGCTTATGATGCAAAACGTGATGAAGTTGTGCTAATTGAACAAATTCGGATTGCTGCTATTGAAACGCAAGATAGTCCTTGGATGCTAGAACTCATTGCTGGAATGATGGATCACGACAATGAATCATTTGAAGAAGTAGCAAAACGTGAAGCAATGGAGGAAGCAGGAGTCGTTATTGGTCGATGTAAACCTATCATCAGTTATTTAGCATCGCCTGGGGGGTTAACAGAACAATTGCATATTTTGGTGGGCGAAGTTGATTCATCAACCGCCAAAGGTATTCATGGTCTTGCTGAAGAAAGCGAAGATATTAAAGTTCATGTTGTAAGCCGAGAACAAGCGTATCAATGGATTAAAGATGGCGTAATTAACAATGCTGCATCAATTATTGCACTACAATGGTTAGAGCTTAACCATATATTGTTAAAAAATGAGTGGGCATAAATTTTTTACTGATTACATTTAATTATTTCTTTCATAAAAGTGTAATCTATTTTACAATTTTATATAACGTTCAGATTTATAATAAAAATTGTGTTTCCAGTCACAATGTCTATTTTGTTGCTGACATTATTAACCATAATTATAGATTAATAAATAATTGGGGTGAATTTTGGAGTCATTTTTAAAACTTCCAATCTGTAATAAAAATTACGGTAAAATATTACATATAACTGATACTCATCTTTTTGCTGATGACGATGGCTCGTTGCTTGGCGTTAATTCTAATGCAAGTTTTTTAGCAGTTATTAATGAAGTTGAACGTAGTAATAAGCAGTTTGATTTAATTGTAGCAACCGGTGACTTTGTGCAAGACGGTTCTAAAAAAGCTTATGCTCGTTTTGCAGAACAAATAAACAAGTTTAATACACCTTGTGTGTGGTTGGCAGGCAATCATGATAATTATGCTTATATGCAAAAAGTGTTTGCAAATTATCAACTTGCCGATGATAAAGTAGTATTATTAGGAGATAAATGGCTGATTATTTTATTAAATAGTCAAGTTGTTGGTCAGGCTTATGGCTTTTTACCCGATTCTGAACTCGAATTTTTAAACAATGCTTTAACTCAACATCCTCATAGGGATGCATTAGTTTTTTTACACCATCATCCAGTTAATTCCGGCTGTCATTGGTTAGATCATCATATTTTAAAAAACAGTGACCAATTAGAGCAAATTATTCAAAAACATTCCAATGTAAAAGGAATTGGGTGGGGACACATTCATCAAAAACAAGATTATGTTTGGCATAATTGTAAGGCATTTTCAACTCCTTCAACTTGTTTTCAATTTAAATCTGAATGTTATGATTTTCAATTATCAAGTGACGATGCGCCAGGCTGGCGAGAAATTACACTTAATATTGATGGGTCTATTGAGAGTGATGTTTATCGATTAACGGATAATCAGTTTTTACCAGATGTTTCTCAAAATGGTTATTAGTAAGTCGTAACCATAGTAAAGATAAATATAAAACTAGTCAATAATCATAGCAAAGGTGCAAAAAAGTAAAACAAGCGCTCAACGATGCGTTGCCAAATTGGGCGTTGATTCCATTTTACGGTGTTTATTTTATCTGAATTAGCTAAATAATTTTGTAAGAGATTTGATAGCGATTTAGCAAATTCTGCATCATCGATTACTGTTGTAATTTCAAAATTAAGCCACAAGCTGCGCATATCTAAATTAACAGTACCAACAAGACTTAGTTGATTATCAATTAAAACACTTTTGGTATGTAATAAGTTATCATTGAATTGATAAAGTTTTACACCACCGTTTAATAATTCAGAAAAAAAAGCTCGGCTTGCCCATTTTACCATCAGTGAGTCAATATTTTTGGGAATAATGATGATGACTTCGACACCTCGCTGTGCAGCTGTGCACACTGCATGTAAAATATCATCACTCGGTACTAAATAAGGTGTGGTAAAAATAATTTGCTCTTGCGCTGAATAAATTGCGGTTAATAACACTTGATGGATCATGTTTTCCATATAACCTGGACCCGATGCGATTAATTGCATAATGTGTTTTTTATCTTCGGGTGGCTCGGCAAAATCAGTGATTTTGGGTAAAGCTAAATATTTGCCTGTTTCTAACTCCCAATCACTAGCATATATGGCGCCCATTAATGTTGTAACTGGACCATTCATTCTGACCATAATGTCAACCCATTTACCGACATGTTTATTCTGTTTGAAGAAACGCGGATCGACAATATTCATACTACCAGTATAAGAGATATAGTTATCGATAATGATTACTTTGCGGTGTTGACGTAAGTCTAGCCTTCTAAACATAAATCGAAGTAAGTTTACTTGTAAAGCTTCTACAATGATGATGCCTGCATCATGCATCCTTTTGCTAGCATTGCTTTTAATAAAATGCCGGCTACCGGCAGAATCAACCATTAATCGACAAGTTACGCCTCGCTTAGTTGCTTGAATGAGTGCTTGTTCGACCTCATCAGCACGACCGCCTTCATTCCAGATATAAAATACCATTTCGATATTTGACGTTGCTCGATTTATATCTTCAATTAAACGGTCAAAAATTGCGTTAGTTTCACTTAGTAGCTCAATGTGATTACCCTTAATTCCATCAAGGCCTGTTTGATGTTTACAAAGCTGAAAAATCGGTTTGCTAACTTGGCTAACGTTGCAGGTAAAAATATCTGGGAAGTCACTTAGTTGGTTGATAAATTTAGAAATAGTTGGGCGCATTTTTTGCGCTCGTTTGACACGTTGCTGACCTAAGTGAGCTTCGCCCAACGAAAAATAAAGAATCACACCAACAAGTGGTAAGATATAAATTACTAACATCCATGCAATTACATACGTTGTAGGTCTTCGTTTGAAGACAATACGTAATGTCGTTGCAACGATGATCAACCAATAAACAAGAAAGATCAAGGTGCTAATTAATGCATGAAATGAAGTAAATTGCATATTTAACTAGCTATTATTTACGTTTAATTTAGATATTGGATCTTTAGTACAATCATAATTTTGAAAAATTTCAGGTAATGGTTTTGGGTTATTATGCTTATCTACGGAGACATAAGTAAATACGGCATCTGTTATGCAGAAGCGTTGTGTGGTGTCAGATGTATCAATAACTTTTTTAACCCAAACTTCTAGACCAATAGTGATAGACGTTTTCCCCGTTTTGATGCAATGTGCATAACAACAAACAACATCCCCAACCATTGCTGGTTTGTAAAATGTAATACTGCTAGCATTAACCGTTACGACTCGGTTTCTTGCGATTTCTTTTGATAAAATACCACCAGCAAGATCCATTTGAGACATTATCCAACCACCAAAAATGTGTCCATGAGGATTGGTGTCAGCAGGCATTGCAAGCGTTCTAAGCACTAATTGACCTTTAGGGGCTATATCTTGTGTCATGCTAAAATACTCCGTATGTACAATTTATTTATTGTCTATATCTTTATTCATATTTTTATAGATATAAATACCTGATATCAAGGATAATAGTAATGATGCGCCAGGTAAAATAAATACTTTAAATTTCCAAAAGAAATCATCTGTAGTGTAATAAGTCGCACCTAAGCTAATGGCGCCACATAGTGTAAAAAAGAAAATCCATAATAAATTTAGTTTATTCCAACTATTGATATCTAACTGTATTTCTTTGCCGAGCATTTTTTGCAATAGATTTTTTTTGAAAATAAATTGGCTCACTAATAAAGTTGTAGCAAATAAAAAATTAATAATAGTCACTTTCCATTTAATTATATTGGGATCACGCATATAAAGTGTAAATCCACCAAAAATCATGATCATTAGATAAGAAATCAATTCTACTTTATCTATTTTTCTATATAACATAAGAATGATAAGAAAGCATACCGTTGCTGCGATCATTAATGCTTGAACACCAACAAAGACATCATACATGGTCAGAAAAACAAAAAAGAATACAAGAGGAATAAAATTTAAAAGCTGTTTCATTTAATTATTAACCTAGCACATAAAGATGAATTGATATATTGTAAAAAAGTAAAAGCCTATTGGGATAGGCTTATTTTTTGTGATGAAGTTCAGGATGTTCCTTGCAATTACCCGATTGGCAATGTCCATAAAGATATAAACTGTGAAAAGTTAATTTAACGCCATATTGTTCGGCGATTTCTTTTTGTCTAGTATTAATTATTTCATCGCGAAACTCAAATACTTCACCACAATCTAAGCAAATTAAATGATTATGATGTTGTTGTGTTGCCAGTTCGAAAACCGCCTTGCCACCTTCAAAGTTATGTCGTGTAACAATTCCAGCATCGTCAAATTGATTCAAAACACGATACACGGTTGCAAGCCCAATTTCTTCCCCCATATCAAGTAGTTTTTTATAAAGGTCTTCTACTGTGATATGTTGACATGAAGGATCTCGTAATAATTCTAAAATCTTTAATCGTGGTAACGTAACTTTTAAACCAGCACTTTTGAGTGCCGCATTATTATCATTAACATGATTTGTCATATTACTTCCCATTAAGTTATTAATAGCCATCTATTATAGGAACTATGTACGGTAAATAAAAGAAATCATTTTAATAGATTAAATTTTCATTTCGGCTTTGACTTGATTTACCCAATTGTTGATGCGTTCTTCAGTTAAATCTGGTTGACGATCTTCGTCAATGGCTAAACCAATGAAATGCGTGTCATCCACTAAGCTTTTTGAAGCTTCGAAACTGTAACCTTCGGTTGACCAATGTCCAACAATTTTTGCGCCTTTAGGTTCAATAATATCGCGAAGTGTTCCCATGGCATCACAGAAATATTCGGCATAGTCTTCTTGATCACCACAACCAAAAATAGCTACTGTTTTGCCACTAAAATCAATTTTTTCTAAATTAGGAAAAAAGTCATCCCAGTCTGCTTGAGACTCACCATAGTACCAAGTTGGAATACCAAAAAATAGGTAATTGTATTGTTCAATGTTCTCTTTAGTGATTTTTGCGATGTCAAAAAGTTCAGCTTTGTCACTACCTAAAATGAGTTGGATTTGCTTTGCTACATTTTCTGTATTGCCTGTGTCACTACCAAAAAAAATACCAACTTGTTTCATATTTGTACCTTTATTATTTACGATATAAAAATATTTTAGGAGTATATCATTGTCATTTACTGTCAGCAATCATTCTAAATTACACAGAACATCAGAACATCAGAACATAAGTTATTATGTGCTATACAATTAATTCATCTTGCATTAGAATTATTGCCTGTTTTTATATTAACTTAGGCTGTGGAATTTCATTATGAACTTGCATGAGTATCAATCTAAATATCTTTTTAAACAATATAATTTACCCGTACCAGAAGGGTACGTTTGTAACTCAATTGGTGAAATACAAGATACATTAGCTGAATTATCTTCAGGGACAGATACAGGCGCTTGGGTTGCTAAATGTCAAGTTCATGCCGGTGGGCGGGGTAAAGCCGGTGGCGTTATTTGTACTCAAAACTATAGTGAAATAAAGCAATTTGCTGAAAAATGGTTAGGGCAATATCTTGTTACTTATCAAACCTCTGGTAAAGGTCAGCCTGTTAATAAGATATTAATTGAAAAAGCGTCTAATATTCAGAAAGAACTTTATTTAGGGGCAGTGATTGATCGTAGCTCTAAACGTGTTGTGATTATGGCTTCGACCGAAGGCGGTGTTGATATTGAAAGTGTTGCTGAAAAATCACCTCACTTAATTTTTAAAACTTCACTTGATCCTTTAACCGGACCTTGTGCTTACCAAGGTCGTGAACTTGCTTTTAAATTGGGATTAACAGGAAAATTAGTTAATCAGTTTACAAAGTTGTTTGTTAATTTTGCAAAGCTATTTTTAGAAAATGATGTTTCATTGGCCGAGGTTAATCCATTAGTGATTACTGATTCAGATGAGCTGATTTGTCTAGATGCAAAAGTTATTTTAGATGATAATGCCATCTTTAGGCATCCTAACTTAAGTATTTTGAGAGATACAACTCAAGAGGATGAACGTGAATCAATCGCTGCAAAACAAGGTCTTAGCTATGTATCATTAAATGGTAATATTGGTTGTATGGTTAATGGTGCAGGTCTTGCTATGGCAACTATGGACATTATTAAATTGCATGGCGGTGAACCAGCTAACTTTTTGGATGTTGGTGGTGGTACTACAAAAGAGCGCGTTGCTGAAGCATTTAAACTGATATTATCTGATAAAAATGTGAAAGCGATTTTGGTCAATATTTTTGGCGGGATTGTACGTTGTGATTTAATCGCAGATGGTATTATTAGTGCAATTAAAGAAATCAGTCTTACGGTTCCTGTTGTTGTTCGTCTTGAAGGTAATAATGCGCAGATCGCCCGAGAAATTTTAGCTAAAAGTAAACTTAATGTTATTACAGCAGAAAGCTTAATAGATGCGGCTCAAAAAATTGTTGCTGTTGCCTAATAATAGGATGCGTGGAGAATAGCTAATATGTCAATTTTAATTAATAAAGAAACAAAAGTTATCTGCCAAGGATTTACTGGTAGTCAAGGCACTTTCCATTCACAGCAAGCGCTTGCCTATGGTACTAAGTTAGTCGGTGGTGTAACGCCAGGCAAAGGTGGTACAATCCATTTAGGTTTGCCAGTTTTTAACACTGTTAAGGAAGCGGTTAAGGCAACTGGTGCAACAGCAAGTGTTATTTATGTACCAGCAGCATTTGGTAAAGATTCTATTCTAGAAGCGATTGATGCGGGTATTAAATTAATTGTCTGTATTACGGAAGGTATTCCAATCTTAGATATGCTTGTGGTTAAAGAAAAATTGCAACTCAATGATGTTGTAATGATTGGTCCAAACTGCCCAGGTATTATTGTTCCTGATGAATGTAAAATAGGTATTATGCCAGGACATATTCACCGTGCAGGAAAAGTGGGAATTGTTTCTCGTTCTGGTACATTAACTTATGAAGCGGTCAAACAAACCACGGATATTGGTTTAGGTCAATCAGTGTGTGTTGGCATTGGTGGTGACCCTATTCCTGGTAGCGACTTTATTTCTATTTTAGCGTTACTTGAGCAAGATCCTAAAACTGAAGCCATTGTTATGATCGGCGAAATTGGTGGGAGTGCTGAAGAAGAAGCTGCTGAATATGTTAAAAAACACGTAACTAAACCTGTGATTGCGTATATCGCGGGGGTTTCAGCACCATCAGGCAAACGCATGGGGCATGCAGGTGCGATTATTTCAGGAAATAAAGGTACAGTGGCAGAAAAATCCAAAGCATTGCAATTTGCGGGAATTACAGTTGTAGCAAGTCTTACTGATATTGGTGATGCGGTAAACAAACGAATTAGGGGATAACCTTTTTTGATATATATCAATTTTTATTCTGTCATTATCGGTGTATAATAATCGCCAATAATGTAAAAATTTGAGAGCATTTAAGGATTAGGGAGCATTTATGTTAGATATAGTAGAACTTTCACGTCTCCAGTTTGCGCTCACAGCAATGTATCATTTTATTTTTGTACCATTAACGCTAGGTTTGGCGTTTATGCTAGCAATTATGGAAACGGTATACGTTGTTAGTGGTAAGCAAGTCTGGAAAGATATGACAAAATTTTGGGGTAAACTGTTTGGTATCAACTTTGCAGTAGGTGTTGCAACTGGTTTAACCATGGAATTTCAATTTGGTACTAACTGGTCTTATTATTCACATTATGTGGGTGATATTTTTGGTGCTCCGTTAGCCATTGAAGGTTTGATGGCATTTTTTTTAGAGTCAACCATGGTAGGTTTATTCTTTTTTGGTTGGGATAGATTAAGTCGTGGTAAACATTTAATGGTGACTTGGTGCGTGGCATTTGGTTCAAATTTATCCGCACTTTGGATCTTGGTTGCTAATGGATGGATGCAATTCCCAGTGGGTTCTGAATTTAACCCTATTAATTCACGCATGGAAATGACTAACTTTTTTGAGCTAATTACTAACACTGTTGCTCAATATAAATTTGTTCACACTGTTGTCGCAGGTTATCTAACAGGCGCTATTTTCGTTTTAAGTATTAGTTCTTATTATCTGCTTAAAAAACGTGATGTTCCCTTTGCAAAACGTTCTTTTGCTGTGGCGGCTATGTTTGGATTTATCATGTCGTTTGTTGTTGCTGTTATGGGTGATGAAGCAGGGCATGAGATGACAACCGTACAACCGGCAAAACTTGCTGCCATTGAAGCTGAGTGGGAAACTCAACCTGCGCCAGCATCGTTTAATGTTATTGCATTTCCATCACAAAAAAATAAAGAAAATTTATTTGCAATAGAGATCCCTTATGCAATGGGTATAATGACCACTCGATCACTTGACACTCAAGTGATAGGTTTAAAAGATATTTTAGCAAATAATGAAACAAGGATTCGTAATGGCATATTAGCCTATAGTAATTTGGAAAAAATCCAACAAGGTAATGAAGATCCTGCTGTACTTAAGGCTTTTGAAGATAATAAAGCTGATTTAGGTTATGGTTATTTAGTTAAACGCTTTACCGATCGTGATAATTTAACAATACCTGAAGCAACAGAAGAACATATTAAAGCGGCAACAGAAGACTCAATTCCTACTGTTGCGCCATTATTCTGGGCGTTTAGGATTATGGTCGGTCTCGGTGTGTTAATGATTCTTGGTACTGGACTTGCTTTATGGACAACTTATAAAAATAAAATTGGTGAAAAACGTTGGTTACATCGTTTATTAATTCTATTTTTACCGTTTCCTTGGTTAGCGTGTGAATCAGGCTGGTTTGTTGCAGAGTATGGACGTCAACCTTGGGCAATTCAGGATATTTTACCGACTGGAGTAGCAAATTCATCATTAACAGCAGGTGAAGTGTTATTCACAATGGTGCTTATTTGTGGCCTTTATACGCTGTTCTTAGTTGTTGAATTATTCTTAATGTTTAAGTTTGCCCGTTTAGGACCAAGCTCTTTAGGTACTGGTAACTATCATTATGAAAAAACACAATCGGTAATAGAATAGGGTATAGGAGTATACACAATGATTGATTACGAAATTGTACGCGTCATCTGGTGGGTGCTGATTAGTGTTGTTTTAATCGGCTTTGTTATCACGGATGGTTTTGATATGGGCGTCGGTATTTTATTACCGTTTATTGGTAAAACAGATACAGAGCGTCGTATTATGATTAATTCAATTGCTCCTCATTGGGATGGTAACCAAGTTTGGTTAATCACTGCCGGTGCTGGAATATTTGCCGCTTGGCCAATGGCATATGCTGTGTCATTTTCAGGCTTTTATATCGCGATGATTTTAGTGCTTTGTGCACTATTTTTTAGACCCATTGGTTTTGATTATCGCAGTAAATTAGAAAATTCAAAATGGCGCAATTTATGGGATGGTGGCATCTTTGTAGGTAGCTTTGTGCCTGCATTGGTTTTTGGTGTCGCTTTTGGCAACTTATTAGAAGGTGTTCCATTTAGATTTGATAACTCTTACCGTGTATTTTATGATGGTAATTTCTTCGGTTTGCTTAATCCTTTTGCGTTATTGACTGGCATTGTGAGCTTAATGTTATTTATTGCGCATGGCGGTGCATGGCTACAAATGAAAACATCGGGTGAACTTTATTTAAGAGCGAGAAAAGCTACACAAATTGCTAGTTTAGTAATGTTAATTACATTTGTTTTAGCTGGTGTTTGGGTGGTATTTGGTCTTCATGGCTATGCTGTTACTAGTGTGATTGATTATAATGCAGCATCTAATCCATTAACTAAAACAGTATCTATTGATACTTCGTGGTTAACCAACTATATGAATTATCCTATTTTGTGGATAGTACCTCTATTAGGTGTTGTATTTCCGCTGTTAACTATTCTTTTTTCTAGTTTAAATAAAAATGCGTTAGTATTTATTTCATCAGTATTAACCATTTTTAGTGTTTTATTTACCTATGGTATTGCAACCTTCCCATTTATTATACCTTCAAGCATTATGCCAAACGCAAGTCTGACAATATGGGATGCATCGTCAAGTCAATTAACACTTAATATTATGTTTGCCGTTGTTCTTGTATTTTTACCTATTGTTCTTTTATATACCATATGGACATATATTAAAATGTTTGGACGATTGGATAAGAATCATATTGAAAATAATAAACATTCTCTTTATTAAGGAACTATTATGTATTACATTTTATGGTGTATAGGACTTATTGCTGCCTGCATGTTATCAGTCGTAACTGGCTTATGGGTTGAGCGAGACAGTAGCGAAAAAGAGTCTAACATTAAATAATATTAATTAAAAATTAATGATAAGGGTGACAAATCGTCACCTTTTTAATTATTGGATATGAAAGTTAACAATAAAACACAAATGATAATTTTTTTCATTTGTGATTTTTTATATCATAGTGCAGCGAAATTTATATTCAGATATAATAGCACCAAATTTAATTAGTGCGGTTTGGATATGAGACAATTCGATTGGAATGCAAGAGTTTATTATGAAGACACAGATGCTGGTGGTGTAGTTTATCATGCTAGGTATCTTGCGTTTTTTGAACGAGCTAGGACCGAAATATTAAGACAACTTAATATTAGTCAACAAAAGTTACTACAAGAAGGTATTGCTTTTGTTGTCAAAAAGATGGATATTAGCTACCATTTTCCGGCTCGTTTAGATGATATGCTGATTATTAGCAGCAAGGTTGACCAAGTTCGCAAGGCGTCTATTATTTTTAAACAAACTATTTTTAATCAGAATAAACAAGTTATCAGCACAGCGGATGTTCTTATTGCTTGTGTGGATATCACTAAGATGAAGCCGTGCGGGCTTCCTAAGTTATTAGTTTTGGAGTTTATATAAGTGGAAAATCTGAATATTATTGATCTGTTTTTGCAAGCAGGTTTGTTAGTACAATGTGTTATGTTGCTGTTACTTACTTTTTCTGTTATGTCATGGGCAATTATATTTCAACGAACTAAGATTTTAAGTAAAGCTAAAAAACAAATTGAGCAATTTGATAATAACTTTTGGAATGCTGATGATTTGAATGTTTTATTTGATAAAGCGAAATTTCATAAAGAAGAAATTAGCGGTACAGAACATATTTTTTATTCAGGGTTTAAAGAGTTTTCTCGACTGTATCAAATTAACCCGAATATGGCTGAATCAGCTTTAGATGGTGCATCACGCTCTATGCGTTTGGCAATGAATCGTGAGCTTGATATTCTAGAATTGCATATTCCTTTTTTAGGTACAGTGGGTTCTATTAGTCCATATATCGGTTTGTTCGGTACTGTCTGGGGTATTATGCATGCATTTATTTCTTTAGGTGCTGTTAAGCAAGCCACTTTACAAATGGTTGCACCAGGAATTGCTGAAGCATTAATTGCAACTGCAATTGGTTTATTTGCTGCTATTCCTGCGGTGCTTGCTTATAATCGTTTGTCATTGGGTGTAAGCCGCATTGAACAAAGTTACCTTAACTTTATTGATGAGTTTTCTGCAATTTTACAACGCCAAGCAGTTGCTGTTAGGAAATAATTATGCGCAGACATTCACGTTATTCAACTAAAGCTGAAATTAATATAGTACCTTTACTGGATGTGCTATTAGTGCTAGTGCTTATTTTTATGGCCACAGCCCCAATTATTAGTCAAAGCGTTGAAGTTGATCTTCCAGAGGCATCGGAATCTAAAACGGTTTCGTCGTCAGAAAATAAACCAATCATCATTGAAGTATCCGATATTGGTGTATATGCACTAATTATTGATCAGGAGCGTCAAGCTAATTTACCACAAGAACAAATTGTTGCAGAAGTTAGACAACAGATGTTACTTAATGAAAAGGCTGTTTTTTTAGTTGGTGGGGCTAAAGATGTTCCATATGAAGAAATTATAAAAGCGTTGAATTTATTACAATCTGCAGGTGTTAAATCTGTAGGATTAATGACTCAACCAATTTAAATAATATAATATAACAAGATGTCAGCAATGTCTTATAAGTCAAATTCCAAATTAAGTATAGCTATTATAATATCCATTATATTACATGTGATTTTAATTATCATTTTGGGTTATCGAGCTATGTATAATGATGATGCTAACTATGGTAGTGTTAATGGAAATTCTATTGATGCTATTATGGTTGATCCTTCCGTCATGACTGAACAATATCAAAGACAATTAAAGTCACAGGTTAGTCAAAAACAAGCTGAGCAAAAGAGACAGCAACAAATAGATGAGCAGGCTCGGAAGCTACAAGAACAACAGCTTGCCCAAGAGCAGCGACTTAAAGAGTTAGAAAAAGAACGTCTAAAAGTAGAAGAGCTACAAAAGAAAGAAGCAGAGGCTGCACAAGCAGCACGCGTTGCAAGACAAAAAGAAGAAGATGCTCGCAAAGTTAAAGAACATTTAGAACAGCAAAGAAGACAAGCTGAAAAACAGCGTTTAGAACAACAGCAAGCAGAGTTGGCAAAACAAAAATTAGAACAAGAAGCTCGATTAAAAGCTGAGAGAGAATTACTAGATAAACAACGTGAAGAAAATTTGCGTAAAGAAAAAGAGCTAGCAGAGCAAAAAGCCGAACAAGAAGCTAAAGTGAAAGCTGAACAAGAATTTATCGAAAAGCAAAGAAGTGAAAATGAACGTAAACAAGCAGAACTAGCGAAGCAAAAAGAAGAACAAGAAAAAAAACAAGCCGCAGAAAAAGCTGCGGCAGATAAAGCAGCTGCCGAAAAAGCGAAACAAGCAGCACAAGCAAAAAAAGATAAAGAACTTGATAATTTGTTAGGTGGGCTTACATCGGGTACACCCAGTCCATCAAGCGGTGTAGCCAGCCGTAAAGGTGTTTCAGATGGAGAACTTGATAAATATAAATCTTTAGTTCAAACTGCTATTAGTAATAAATTTATTAATCCTAATAAATTATATAGTGGTCGGAATTGTGTATTAGAAATTCAAATTGCACCTGATGGTTTATTACTTAATGTTAGTGCGAAAGATGGTGATGAGGCATTATGTCGAGAAGCGCTTTCAGCAACTAAACAAGCTGTAATTCCAAAGCCTGCAAGTGCGTTTTATAATCAAGTAAAAACAATGACAATTGACTTCCAACCAAAATAATTTTTATACATAAACGCTATATTCCCTGAAAAATTTTTACAATAAATTATCAATATCTTCAAATGAAAATGTTGAAAACACATTAATGATCCCAATATATAGCCTATTCATTCCGAATCAAGTTATCTAAGTGAAAGAAGGAGCAAAACATGACAACTATTGTCAGTGTTCGTCGTGAAGGGCAAGTCGTTATCGGTGGTGATGGGCAAGTTACACTAGGCGAACGTATTATTATGAAGGGTAATGCCCGTAAAGTTCGTCGTTTATATAATAACAAAGTAATTGCAGGTTTTGCTGGTGGTACTGCTGATGCTTTTACATTATTTGAACTATTTGAGCGAAAACTAGAGATGCACCAAGGGCATTTAACTAAAGCTGCTGTTGAACTAGCTAAAGATTGGCGAACAGATAGAATGCTACGTAAACTTGAAGCACTACTTGCTGTTGCTGATGAAAGCGCATCATTGATTATTACAGGTACTGGCGACGTCATTCAACCAGAAGATGATTTAATTGCTATTGGTTCTGGAGGTCCTTATGCGCAAGCAGCGGCGCGTGCGCTATTAGATAATACTTCACTTTCTGCACATGATATTGTGCAAAAATCATTATCAATTGCTGGTGATATTTGTGTTTATACTAATAACTTCCAAACAATTGAAGAACTTAATTATTAATCCGATTTAAGAGAAATTTAACTATGTCTGAAATGACTCCTCGTGAAATTGTAAGTGAACTAAATCAACATATTATTGGACAAGAAAAAGCGAAACGTTCTGTCGCAATTGCGCTACGTAATCGTTGGCGTCGTATGCAACTAGATGAAACATTGCGTCATGAAGTTACGCCAAAAAATATACTGATGATTGGGCCAACGGGAGTTGGTAAAACTGAAATTGCAAGACGATTAGCAAAACTAGCACATGCACCATTTATTAAAGTAGAAGCAACTAAATTTACTGAAGTTGGTTATGTGGGTAAAGAAGTTGATTCAATTATTCGTGATTTAACCGATTCTGCGGTGAAAATGATCCGTCAGGAAGCGATTGAACGCAATCGTAACCGAGCCAAAGAATTAGCTGAAGATCGTATTTTAGATGTACTTGTACCACCAGCTAAAGACGGATGGGGGCAAGTTGAAGATAATAATTCAACAGCAAGACAAGCTTTTCGTAAAAAATTACGTGAAGGTTCACTTGACGATAAAGAGATAGAAATCGAATTAGCTGGTGTTAATATTGGTGTTGAAATTATGGCTCCTCCAGGTATGGAAGAGATGACAAATCAATTACAGTCGATGTTTCAAAATTTAGGTGGACAAAAGACTAAACCACGTAAAATGAAGATCAAAGATGCACTAAAACAACTTATCGAAGAAGAAGCTGCTAAATTGGTTAATCTTGATGAGCTTAAACATGAGGCTATTGAGGCAGTTGAACAAAATGGAATTGTCTTTATTGATGAAATAGATAAAGTCTGTAAGCGTGGTAACTCATCGGGACCAGATGTTTCACGTGAAGGTGTACAACGAGATCTTTTACCTTTGGTTGAGGGTTGTACTGTGTCGACTAAACATGGATCTGTTAAGACAGATCATATTTTGTTTATTGCATCAGGTGCTTTCCAAACAGCAAATCCATCTGATTTAATCCCTGAGTTACAGGGTCGGTTGCCAATTCGAGTTGAATTACAAGCACTAACAAGTGAAGATTTTGAGCGGATTCTAACCGAACCAAATGCGTCACTTACTGTTCAATATAAAGCGTTAATGGCAACGGAAGGTGTTAATATCGATTTTACTCCTGATGGTATTCGTAAAATTGCGGAATCAGCATGGCAAGTGAATGAACAAAATGAAAATATCGGTGCGCGCAGGTTGCATACCGTATTAGAACGCTTGATGGAAGAGGTTTCTTTTGAGGCCAGTGAACTTGGTGGACAAACAGTTACAATTGATGCTAAATATGTAGGTGATCATTTAGATAAACTTGTTGCAGATGAAGATCTAAGTAAGTTTATTTTATAAATAGCTCATCTTTTAGACTAGATATAAAAAGGTGAAGGTGATTTTTAATCAACTTCACCTTTTTATTATTATTTTCTTAGTAATTCACCTAAAAAATCTGCAGCCTTTGATTTGGAATTTGAATTATTTTTAGAATCATGGCTCTTTAATTTTTCATGGAGTTTGTCTAAACGCTCTTGTAATTTATCGCTTAGTGTATCGGTAATTAATTTACCTATATCGATTTGATAACGAAGATTAGCAAATTGGCCATAAATACGTAGTGGTATTGTTAACTTTTGCAGTTTTCCGATTTTTTCATTTTTACCGTTCCAGCCGCCGAGCAATTTTAAGTTCAAATTGACATCCAAATCCTGTTTTAATATTCCGATTCTTCCTGAACCATCAATGACATCAAGTGTTTCAGAATTAGCATTTAATGTCGACAACTCCAAATTACCTTTCTTCAAGTAAGCATTAGTCGAAATTTTATGAAATTCGGTGTATTTTTTTTGATTCTCAGGCGTCATGTCATCTTTTGAATATTGAGCTGCAGCATTTTGAATTATATTTTGAATATTCAAATTATTAAGTCTTGCATTAGTCACAACAATGGCAACATTGCCTTGCAAGTTAGTTAAAAGTTGGGAACCTGATAAGCTGTTACTCTCTAAATCCCCTGTAGCATTAAATAAACCTTCTAGATCATGAGCTGTATCTATCTGGTTAAAAAATTTATTTAAATCAATATTGCTTATTGTAGTATTAAGCTTCATTAGTGTGGTTTTTTGTTTGCCATTTGCTACACCAGTTGCAGCTATATGACCTTTAGCAAAATCAAAACTAATATTTTTGAATATTGCAATACCATTATTATTAGTCATATCAACGTCGATATTGTTTAATACTATTTTGTTGGCATTGAACTGTTTGATCTGTAATTTAGCTTTAGCATTAAAAGTATTTAGAAAGCTTAATTCATTATCGGTCTTTGTGATATTTGACACCACTGGTGAAGCTTGTTGGGTGGAAGGCTCGTTATTTGAGTTTTTATCTATTTTCAAAAACGAAGTGAGATCGATTTTATCCGAATTTAACTGTAAATCTATATACGGTTTATTTGCTAAATCAGCATTTATAACACCAGTAAAATGATTTTCATTAATTAAAAAAGATAAATTTTGGCTTTTTAGTAACATTGGAGATTGCCGATAGTTAAATACGCCACGAATGTTACCTTTTAGTTCTTTTGCTGAATTAGCGACACCTTTATAAATGAAATCTAACTTTTTTAAATCGATTATTGCTTGTTCTGGGAATTGATTTAAATCGACACATGCATGTACTAGATAAGATATATTTTGTTGATTTTTATCTATGTTTCCTTTTAAATCAATGGAAATATTTTTCTTATTATTTTGTTGTACTACTAGATTAATATTTCTAAAGTTAATTAAATCATCATTATGTTGTAATGCCACAGTACTATCAGTAACTTCAAATTTATTTAAGCTAAATTTCCAATTAGATGAAATTTTTTGACCTTTAGAATCAGTTGTTTTATTAGTGGTAGCATTAGATGGTGTTTTAGCTTCATTTCTTGCAATATTTCCTTTGCTTTTATCGGTAATGTTGATGATTGCAGATTTTATAAAAACATTTTTAACTGATAATTTTTTTGAGAAAAGAGGTAGTAATTCAACATCTAGTCTCATATTATCTGCCGTTAAAATGGGTTTTGGGGAATTGGTATCAGATAGCCTGACTGAATCAGTTAAAATACTCACTTGTGGCCATATATGCCAACGTAAATTACCATCAATAGATAATTCATAACCTGTTTTATCTTTTACTGTATCTGAAATAAATCCACGAAAGTTGTTAGGATCTACAAAAACAATAAGCGAAACAATACTAGCTGTGATAACTAAAATTAAAGCAAATAGAATAACCAATATTTTTTTGATCATATCAATGTTCCCTTATTAAGGTTATAAAACGTTAGTCTTTATCAATACGACTGGCGACAGCGCCATATTGGTCTTTATATTTTGCATTTTGTCTTCGATTGTATGGTCTTGCAGCAGGACCTGTTAGTGTTTCAAAACTAAGTGCTCCGATTGTCATTCCTGGTCTAAGTGCAAGTGGAATTTTTCCTGAATTGTAAAATTCTAATACAATTTTCCCCTGCCAACCGGGATCTATACGATGAGCTGTCACATGAACCATAAGTCCAAGTCTAGCGAGTGATGAACGTCCATCCAACCAACCAACTAAATCGTCAGGGATAGTGACTGATTCTAATGTTACAGCTAATGCTAATTCACCTGGATGCAAGTAAAAGGCATCACCTTCTGGTAACACTATTTCTTCGCTCATTACTCTTTCTAACGCTGCAGATACTTCTTCTTTTGGTCCACTTAAATCTATATATGGTGTGGTGTGCTCTCGAAATGTTCGAAATTGGTTACCTAATCTAACGTCAACAGTTGCACCATTAATGCAGCTCACCGTAGGTTGTGGAGTTATTTTTAATTTACCATTTTGTAGATATGCTTCAATATCTCGGTCGCATAATCTCATGGGTTACCCTTAATTCAGATTGTATCGTTTTATTCTAGCAGATTCTTTTAATTGCGTCGATGTTAGTCGTTTAAGGTTTTATCACCCATGCACGTCCATAGTGGTTATAGTAACCTGCTAATTTACCTGGTTCATCACCAACTCCTAGATAAAGGTCAAAATGTTGTCCTTTAATTGCTCCTCCTACATCAAGCGCAACCATTAAACGATTTTCTCGTCTACCACGATATTGCCCATCGTTATCAAGTAGAGGAACATCAACTAATACCACAGAACCAATTGGTACTATTGATTTATCAGATGCGATAGATGCATTGGCAACTAAAGGTACCTCAGCTGCTCCTCTTACTTCAGCGTTATATTGAGGTTTGAAAAAAACAAATGAGGGGTTTTGAATTAATAATTCTTTAAGTTCCTTTTCACTTTTATTTTTAGCCCAATCTTTAATAGCTTGTATCGATATTTTTTCTTTTTCGATTTCACCTTGCTCTACTAATAAACGTCCAATACTTGAATAGCTATGGCCATTTTTACCACCATAGCAGAAGAACACTAAAGGCGAATCATCTTCAAAATCAATATAAGCACTACCTTGTACTTCCATAATGAAGTTATCCATTAAAGAATTACTGTATGCTATTTCAAGACCTTTATCTTCAAGTGTACCATTATAAATTTGCTCACGATTTGGTAGTGGCTCTTCTATATTATTGGGCATTTTATAAATAGGATATTTAAATTCTGCGGTTGCTTGATGTCTTGCTTTGATTATCGGGGTGTAATAACCAGTCAAATGTACATTTCCATACCCATCTTGCCCAGACATTTCATAGCTATTAAGTCCAACTTTATTAAACTCATCTGTCCGCAAAGAACGATTAATCCAATCATCGATGGCTTTATAAATATGTTCATTTTTACGATACAAAGATGGTGATGATGATTTTATTTTGGCAATTTGAGTGATGTAGTTTGAAATATTAACCGGAATAGTTAATTGAGGGTAGCTTACATTAAGTGGTAAAAAAAGGTTTCCATCTTTATATTGTTGACCTTGTTTGATTGGTTTATTTGAATGGTTTTGGCTACTAGTTAAGAGGGATAAAATAAATAAAGTACATAAAACATAAAAACTATAATAGTGTTTTTTTTCTTTCATCTTGGTAAATAATTATAATTAAATTAAGTAATATAGTTATTTATGCTACACAATTCTATTATAAGAAACTACCAATAATTATGATGTAACCATAAAAATTTTTCATAAAGATTCAGCTTGCGATTTAACGTTAGAGACTTTATAGTCCTAAATTAAAAGAAATATTGGAACATTTTGAAAACTAAGGGTAATAAAAGCGATGAGCATTATATCCTCAAAGCATGATTTAAAGCGCAACCTTTCTAACCGTCATATTCAATTAATTGCAATCAGTGGAGCAATCGGTACTGGCTTATTTATGGGCTCGGGAAAGACAATTAGTCTTGCTGGGCCTTCTATTATTTTTGTGTATATGATTATTGGTTTTATCCTATTTTTTGTTATGCGTGCGATGGGGGAAATCCTTCTTTCTAATTTAAAGTACAAATCTTTTAGTGATTTTGCCAACGATCTGTTAGGCCCGTGGGCTGGTTTTTTTACTGGTTGGACTTATTGGTTTTGTTGGGTGATTACAGGAATTGCCGATGTTATTGCAATTGCTGGATATGCTCAACATTGGTTTCCTGAGCTACAATCTTGGATACCTATGTTATTGACGGTTGTATTACTATTGACCTTAAATCTATTGACAGTAAAAATGTTTGGTGAGACTGAGTTTTGGTTCTCAATGATTAAGATTATTGCGATTCTAGCACTAATAGGTATTGGACTCATACTTATTTTAACTGATTTCTATTCCGAACAAACTAATACCACAGCAGCGTTTTCGAATCTATGGAAATACGGCGGTTTTTTCCCCCATGGTACAATGGGATTTTTTGCTGGCTTTCAAATTGCTATTTTTGCTTTTGTGGGGATTGAATTAGTTGGTACAACGGCTGCAGAAACCGTCGATCCGAATAAAAATTTACCTCGTGCTATTAACTCTGTACCAGCGCGTATTATTTTTTTCTATGTTTTTGCTTTAATTATTATTATGAGTGTAACTCCATGGACGTTAATTTCTCCAAATAAAAGCCCGTTTGTTGAGTTATTTACTTTAATTGGTTTACCTGCTGCTGCAGGTGTTATTAATTTTGTAGTACTAACTTCAGCAGCATCTTCAGCCAATAGTGGTATTTACTCCACAAGCAGAATGCTATTTGGACTTGCTAAAAAGCAAGATGCGCCTGAGCCTTTTGGGAAATTATCAAGTCGTTCAGTACCGGCTAATGGGTTGCTATTTTCGTGCACTTGTTTATTGGGGGGAGTTGTTTTGATTTACTTGATACCTAATGTCATGGTGGCCTTTACTATAGTAACCACAATTTCGGCTATTTTATTTATGTTTATTTGGTCGATGATTCTTATTTCTTATATTGCTTATCGTCGTAAAAAAGTAACCTTGCATGAACAATCTCAATTTAAAATGCCTGGTGGGCTTTTGATGTGCGGCGTCTGTTTAGTTTTTTTTGCTTTTATGATCGTGTTACTCACTTTCGAGGCTGATACTCGCCAAGCATTAGTGGCAACACCTATTTGGTTTGTTATTTTAGGTGTAAGTTATTATATTCGATCCTTAAAACGTCAATAAATCTAAATTCAAACTGGCAGGGGGTACCTGCCAATATCATTATTACAATTATTGATATTTTTTAGTTCCTGGCCAGATGATACTGGCAATAATCCCTAAAGCTAGTATGCCTAAAACGACATAAAGACTTGTGCTTGGATCTATATCAATACCATATCCAAATAGATGGTTACTTGCATTTAAAGCTAATTTTCCAGCAATAAAAAAGAGCAAACAAATAACCGCTTTACCTAAGTGGACTAAATACTGTTTCATAGCTTGTAAAATAAAGTACATCGTTCTAAGACCTAAAATGGCAAAGATCATCGAGCTATAAACAATTAACGGTTCTTGGCTGACAGCAATCACCGCAGGAACTGAATCAAAGGCAAACATAACGTCACTTAGTTCAATTACAGCAATACATAAAAACAGTGGCGTTGCATAAAAAATACTTTTAGGTATTGTGCCAACTAAATTGCTGTTTTCAGGTTTTTTAAGCTCTGTATCAAGTTGTTTTTGTGTCAATAAAAAGTGATGACCGACAATTTTGGGGTAAGATGGGAAAATACGTTTGGCGATGCGAAAAGCAAAGTGATGTGAGTAATCTTTAATGTCTTGGTCATTATCTTGATTTTTAATCATTATTATTCCTGTGCCTGCAACTAATATTGAAAATATTAATTCCATCCAAGGACCTAAATATAATAAACCTGTACCTATTGCTACAAATATGGCGCGAAATATAATAGCTCCAATAACCCCCCAATAAAGTAAGCGATGACGATAATTATTTGGTACTGCAAACCACGAAAATATAGCCATAATCACAAACAAATTATCGACCGATAATGCTTTTTCAAGGACATAACCTGTAACAAATAAGCTAGCTATAGCACTACCGTGATGAAGATACAAATATAGTGCAAATCCCAATGCCATCATTATCCAAAATAGTGACCAAAGGATGGCATTGTTTAAACTGATAGGTTTATCGTTATGGTGAGCATATAAATCAATAATAATCGCTGCTAAGGCTAATCCAACAAAGACCAAAACGGTTTCTATTGGGAAACCTAATGAATTTTGAATCATAATTTTACTACCTAGTATTAAAAGTTATATGGAGTTAATTTTGATTTTTAGTTATGTTGAATTTTTCAATAGAACATAATTATAAAAGTGGTTGAGTATATATTGCTAGTCAAATCAAAAAAAGTTATATTTGCATGTCCTCGTTAACTATTTTTATTTCACGATATATTTTGAGCCAATTTTCATGACAAAATTCCGGGTAATTGTTTTCTTGCTTCTTCCTTTTTTTTCAGGATTATTAAAGGCACAACCAGTAGAACCTTATATATCTTTTTTACCTAAAGGAAGTGATTTATCCATTTTAGTTCAATCTGTAGGAAGTAATCCTAAGACATTAGCAAAATATAAAAGTGAGCTTTTTAAACAACCAGCAAGTACTCAAAAAGTGATCACCGCTTTAGCCGCTGAACTGGAACTAGGCAGTGATTTCCGATTTATAACGCGCATACAAACTAACGGTTCAATAAGGAATAAATGGTTAAATGGTGATCTTATTATTCAATTAAGCGGCGATCCTACTTTTACTGGTGATCGATTAAAAAGCATGATTGCAACACTGCGTCAAAAAGGTATCGAAAAAATTTCAGGAAATGTGATTTTGGATACTTCAATATTTACAAGTCATGATAAAGCAGAGGGGTGGTCGTGGAATAATTTAACAGCTTGTTACAATGCTCCACCATCCGCAGCGATTATTGATGATAATTGTTTCTATACAATATTGACGCCAGGTAAAATAGGGGAGAAAGCCTCCATTTCTAAGTCATCAAATATTCCTGTTATGGTGACAGGAGATGTGAAAACTATCGCAAAAAATAGTAACGATTTTAATGATAAGTATTGTGAATTAGATGTTAGCTATTCAGATAAAAATCGTTATCATTTATCAGGATGTATTTCTGCAAGTTTGGATAAAATGCCGTTAAAATTTGCGGTAATTGATGGTGTAGAATATTTTTCTACGATTTTAAAAAATCAGCTCAAACAGCAAAAACTAACTTATACAGGCTTACTTTTAGAACGTAATCATAAAACTAATACTCAGTTGACTTTATTAGCTTCTAGCCAATCAGCACCGCTTTCTGAACTGTTAGCTGTGATGCTTAAAAAATCAAATAATTTATATGCAGACGCCATTTTTAGAACTTTAGGAGCTCACTATTATAATGTTCCGGGTACATGGCGTAATGGTGGTGATGCTATTAAGCAAATTTTGCGCAAAAAAGCAGGTATTAATCTTGAGAACTTAGTTATTGCTGATGGTTCTGGATTATCACGATTAAACTTGATGAGCGCTGACAAATTAATGGAAATTTTACAATACATTGCCGCCCATAATACACAATTAAGGATTATTGAAATGTTACCAATTGCTGGAGTTGATGGTACGTTGCAAAATCGTAAGAGTTTTAATCAAGTACCTTTTAAAGAAACAATACGAGCCAAAACAGGTTATATTCAAGGATGCTATAATTTAGCTGGATTTATCCAAAAGTTTGATGGTAGATATTTGGCTTTTGTGCAGTTAATATCGGGTTACTACGCCGATAGACAAGATGAGCCCAAAAATAGTGCAATTATGCGATTTGAATCAGAATTTTATAAAAATTTCATTAATTAATAAGCTAAAAGACACATAAGTTTACATGAAAATGAAATATGTGTCCTGATTTATTGCCAGTAAAATGTATTAAATTAAATATTATTTCCTAAGAATCCACCGCTTTGATGTTTCCAAAGTTGTGCGTATAATCCATTTTTCTTAAGTAATTCTTGGTGTGTTCCTTGCTCTATGATTTTACCATGATCAAGTACAACCAACCTATCCATTGCTGCAATAGTTGATAACCGGTGAGCAATAGCTATAACGGTTTTTCCTTCCATTAAAGAGTATAGGCTTTCTTGAATAGCTTGCTCTATTTCAGAATCCAGAGCACTTGTTGCTTCGTCTAATAATAAAATAGGGGCATTTTTAAGAATGACGCGAGCAATTGCAATACGCTGTCTTTGTCCGCCAGATAATTTTATACCTCGCTCACCAACAAATGCGTCATATCCAGTTCGACCTCTTGTATCAACAAGCGTTTGAATAAAGTTATCAGCATGTGCCTTTTGGGCTGCTTCAATCATTTGTTCTTCGGTCGCTTGATTGTTACCATAGAGCAAGTTTTCTCGTACTGTTCGATGCAATAATGAAGTATCTTGTGTCACCATACCTATTTGAGCTCGCAGGCTTTCTTGACTAACAGTGGTAATATCTTGACCATCAATAACAATTTTGCCACTTTGTAAATCGTAAAAGCGAAGTAATAAATTGATAAGTGTTGATTTACCTGCCCCAGAACGACCAACTAATCCGATTTTTTCACCTGACTTAATTGTTAAATCTAAATTTTCAATGACTGAATGATGCTGCTTTTTGTCATATGTGAAATGAATATGTTTAAATTCGATTTTTCCTTGAGTAACATTAAGCGATGTCGCATTGGGTTGATCAACAACCGTTTTAGTTGCAGAAAATGTATTAATACCATCTTTAACAACCCCAATATTTTCAAATAGTGCGGTCATTTCCCACATGATCCAATGTGAAAAACCATTTAAACGAAGTGCAACAGCCGTTGTTGTTGCAATTGCGCCTACACCAATTAGTTGATCCGTCCATAACCATAGTGCAACGCCTGTGGTGCTTAGTACTAATGAAATAGATAATAAGTGATTAACAATTTCAAAACTGCTCACTAAGCGCATTTGTTTATTAACCGTAACTAAAAACTCATCCATTGATTCTTGAGCATATTTTGCCTCATTGCCTGCATGAGAAAATAGTTTTACTGTCATAATATTAGTATAGGCATCGGTTACTCGTCCTGTCATTGTAGAACGAGCATCAGCCTGCATACTAGCGACTTTACTTAAGCGAGGAATAAAATAATACATGGCAATACCATAAATTAGACACCAGCTCATAAATGGAATTAATAACCAAAGATCTAATTTTCCGATGATTGTTGCCATAGTAATAAATGAAATTAGGACATAGATGAAAATATCCGCCACTAAAAAGCAAGTATCACGAACTGCTAGTGCCGTTTGCATGACTTTTGTTGATATTCTTCCTGCAAATTCATCTTGAAAAAAGCGCATGCTTTGATTGAGTACTAATCGATGTAGGTTCCAACGCATTCGCATTGGAAAATTCCCTGCTAGGCATTGGTGTTTAATAATCGTTTGTAGTCCAATAATAATTGTACTTGATAAGATGATTAAGGCTAACATTACTAATGTTGTTTTTTCTTGTTGCCAAAATTTGTTAGGTTCAACAATCGCAAGCCAATCAATAACTTTACCAAGGGCAGCATATAAAAAGGCTTCAAAAGCCCCACCTAATGCGCTAAGAATAATTAATAATAGTAGAAATAAACGAGTCCCTTTTGTTGATTGCCATATAAAACTAAAAAAGTTTTTAGCCATAGGTTGAGGTTCATCTTTGGGATAGGATGACACCAATTTTTCGAAGAATTGATACATATTTAGACCTAATTAATAATAAGGTTTTTTTTTGATTATATTGTCAATGATATAGAAAAATAGGATGAGTGCAAATAGCTATAAATTATTTTTACACTCAAATTTTATATGAAATTTAAATAAGCATTAATTGGTTATATACTTGTTATTGCTAAATTTATAAATATCAAAGAAGTTAGTGAGGAAATAAAATTTTTCATATTTCCCCATTCTTTGATTATATCTTGAAAGTCAATATATAGCTATTAAGGACATTAAAAAATATCTTTAATAATAAGTACAACTCGACCAACAATATGATATTTATGAAAGTCTATCTTGGATACTTCAATAGTAGAATGCTGGCTATTATTACAAATTAACAACCATCCATTGAGTGTTAAACGTATTTTTCTTAAAAAAGTAATATCATCATATTCAATTAGATAGATTGCGCCATCAACAATATCATTTATTTCAGTGTTAAGAATTAGTCCGTTATTGTTTTCAATTTCTGGCGACATTAAATCACCTTTGGCCCAATAAATGATTAATTTTTTAGCATCTAAACCTCGATGCTTGACCCAACCTTCAATAATAGGATAATTCATCACAGGAGGGGTTTCTCTAACAAAACGTTCTTTTTGTGCTTCTTCTTTTGTAGGTAACTGTTTTTTATAAACAGGAATACGATATATATTTTCATTATAGACATCTTCATCGTTTTTAGGATCTAAAACTTCTAATTTATGTCCAGTGGCAAGCCAATTAAAAGAAACATTACATTTTTCTGCAATGACTTCTAAACGTGTGAGTGATGGGTATGTTTTACCCGATAAATAATCCCTGATTACTGTTTCTGACATATCACATTTTTTAGCGAAGGCAGAAACAGATAAACCTTGCATTGAGCTGTATAATCTATCTTTGAAAGTCTTAACATTATTATTTTTGATTGAATTCATCTTTGACTCTTTATTTCTTGCATAAGTTTATTAATTATAGTGAATTTTTTTTAAATTTTGTATATCTATAAGTCGTGGAAAATCAAATAAATTTCTTTTAATTTTTGTTTTAGTGTCCTTTTTGATTTTATATTTGCGCATCTTTCCCTTCTGTTTCATTTTTTTTCGCGCTTTCTGCTGAGTTTTAAAAAATGATTGCTTTGTGTTTTTTCTGTTTGATTGCTTGTTTTTCTGTCAACTGTGTTTGTTTATTCTATTTATTAAGTTTTTTTTAAATTAAATTTGACATTAATCAATTATGTTTCAGGTATCGAATATTTGATTATCATTATGTTTTTATTGTATTTATTGTTTTTGTTTATATAATAACCCAATAAATAACCACAAACAAAAGCGTTGACTAAAGCGAAAAAAAATGGATAATAAGCGTTGTAAGGATTTTTCATTGTTTTCTTTCCTTATATTCCTTATATTTCATGTTGGCCCGTGTAGTTTTATACGGGTCTTTTTTTTATTGAACTATTCATGAAATCCCTCCAAAAGAGTATAATGAACATTTTAAAAGGAATTGTTTTAAAGCCTATCCTAAAATAGGGCGTTATATTTATTGAGAGGATTTGATTATGTCTTTTAGTATTCCACATCTTTTAGTGTTTCTTGTAGTGGTTATTTTATTATTTGGCACTAAAAAATTGCGTAATTTAGGTTCGGATCTCGGTACTGCATTAAAAGGTTTTAAAAAAGCGATGAGTGATGACGAAGTTGAATCAAAAAATGATAATAAATTAGATAATAAATAGTTGTACTTATTGATATGAATATTCAATTTGATGTGGCAATTGTGGGAGGGGGGTTAGTTGGTTTAGCAACTGCTTGCGCACTTAGCCAATATGCTCTAAACATTGCGATTATAGATTCTAAAATTCATCAGTCTGAATCCTTTCCTCATGCTGAAATTGGCATTAGAGCCTCTGCTATTAATGGTGCTAGCCAGCGATACTTTTCGCAAATTGGCATATGGGATGATTTATTCAATAGCAATAGAGTGCAGGAATTTACCGAAATAGGTGTATGGGAAAAAAATGGTCAAGCTCATTTATCAGCCCACGCTAAAGATTATAGCTATCCAAATCTAGGTTATATTATTGAAAATAATGTCATTTCTCATTATCTTTACCAATATGCTTTAAACTGTTCCAATATTAATATTTTTAGTTGCGAAGCCATTGATTGTACATTTAATGATGACTTTGCCTTTTTGACGCTTGCTGATAAAACTGTTTTACAATCTAAATTAATGATAGGTGCTGATGGTGCTCATTCTTGGGTGCGTAGATGCAAAAATATTTCTGTTTTTGAGCGCGATTATATTCATCATGCTGTTATTACCACTGTTGAAACCGAGTATCCACATCGATTTTGTGCTAGACAAGTGTTTTATCCTGATGGGATTATCGCTTTTCTTCCTCTTTGGGATGAATATAAAAGTTGCTTAGTTTGGTCGACTAAACCAGATAATGCAGAAACTTTAACTGCGCTTTGTGAATCTGAATTTTCAAATGAATTATTAGCATTAACGGGTGATAAGGTGGGCAAATGCAAATTAATTAATCCGCGCATGGTCTTTCCATTAAAAGCGCGTTTTGCAAAACAATTTGTTAAACATCGCTTAGTACTTATCGGTGATGCTGCACACACTATTCATCCTTTAGCTGGGCAAGGTGTGAATTTAGGTTTTCAAGACTCCGCTTTATTAGTTTCGACCATTAAACAATTAATTGATACACAAAAAGATATTGGACTTGTAAATAATTTAAAGTCATTTGAATTTAACCGTCGTAAAGATACGTTAGTTATGTTAACTGCCATGCGGACTATTCAAGATATGTTTAATGGTGATAATGTGCTGAAAAAGACATTAAGAACCATTGGTATGAATGCAATTAATCACAGTTCACTATTAAAAAAACAATTGATCAAATACGCTATGCATATTTGATCTAAGTTGACATTTTATTACTGTGATTTTTGTCAAAAAGTTTCTGATAGGAATGCGTTTTAGTATAAAAAAACCAGCAAATGATACCTAATATTGCCAAAGACGTGCTTGCAATGATTATTGCTATCCATCCGTAATGACTAAATAAATAGGTCGAACCCGCAGATCCTAGCATTCCGCCAATAAAATAACATACCATATAACCTGTATTCATTCGGCTGCGTGCTTCGGGCCTAATTTGATAAATGGCATTCATATTTGAGACGTGGGTCACTTGTACGGCAAAATCTAATAAAATCACGCCGATAATTAAGGTGTAAATTGAATATTGAGCTAACGAGAGCGGCAACCAAGATAACAGTAATAAGCATAACCCTATGGTGGTTGCAATAAAACCTTTTCCTTTGTCTGACAATTTTCCCACTATTGGAGATCCCATTGCACCAGCCGCACCAGCAAGTCCAAATAAACCAATAATAAAATCAGAATAGTGGTATGGAGCATTAGTTAACAAAAAGGCAAGCGGTGTCCATAATAGTGAAAATAGTGCAAATGATATAATAGCTAATAGTGAACGAATCCTAAGCGTTGGTTCTTGTTTATATAATGAAGCAATCGACCATAACAACTTAAAATAATTAATGTTAATATCGCTATGGTAACTAGGTAGAGAAATCCAGAGTAATAGCGTCACAATGGTCATGATACCTGTTGCAATCCAATACACGTCATGCCAATCAGCAATTGTTGAAATGGCGCCAGCAAAGGTTCTACCTAATAAAATACCCAGTAACATACCACTCATTAACGTGCCTACAATTTTACCACGATGCTCTGGTTTTGATAGCGTGGCAGCAAAAGGAATTAAAACTTGAGCCACCGTTGAAAATAGCCCTGTCATAGCCGTGCCTATTATAAGCATCCCTATATTTTGAGATAATGCGCTTACCATAAGTCCACAAGTGGATAATATCATTAAAATAATAATCAGCCTTTTACGCTCCAATTTATCGCCAAGTGGAGCGATAAAAAGTAAGCCAACAGCATAACTAAATTGGGCTGCCATAATGATTGATCCTGCATTTTCTACTTTTATATGTAGATCATGTGTAATCGAGTGTAATAGCGGCTGAGCATAATAATTGCTGGCAATAGTAATACCAATAGCAAATGCCATTAAAAAGACTAAGTAGCTAGATAAATTTTGATGTGGTTTGCTTTGCATAACTGAATATCGTTAAAAATAATCGGTAATTATATACGAAAAATAACCTAGATACTGATAAAGAAGCGTTAGTAAGTCGTTTGTTTTAATAAGTTATAAATAGGCGTTGCTAGTCCTATTTTGGCATTGTCGGATTTAAGGTTATACCAATAGCCACAAGATCCATCCAAATAGTTTTTATATTTAGTGATAACACAATGAATAGGAATAATATCTAAGTGAAAATGGCTAAATGTATGGCGAAAGGCAATGAGTTGCTTTGGTTTGGTTGTTTCAATTCCGTATTTTTTTAACCAGTCAGTTAACGCTTGTTTACTTGAAAACTGAGGTAAACAATATAGCCCTCCCCAAATGCCAGACGCAGGTCTTTTTTCAAGCCAAATAGTTTGGTTATATTCAAGCATTAAAAAATAGGCTATTTTTTCAGGAATAGTATTTTTAGGTTTTTTGGTTGGATATTGTTGCCAACTTTCAGTTTTATAGGCAAGGCAATGATTATTTAAAGGGCATAAAGCGCACTTAGGTTTAGAGCGAGTACAAACCATTGCTCCAATATCCATCATGGCTTGATTAAATTTTGCAACATCATTTTTTGGTGTAACTTGCTCACTCAATTGCCAGAGCCTATTTTCAACAGTTTTAATACCAGGCCAGCCTTCAACTGCAAAATATCGGGTTAAAACACGTTTTACATTGCCATCTAAAATGGGATAATGCTGATTTTGTGAAAGTGATAAAATTGCCCCAGCAGTTGAACGTCCTACGCCAGGTAGTGCCATGACATCGTCAAATTGTGTTGGGAATTTACCATTAAACTTTTCAGCAATCATTTGGGCTGCTTTATGTAAGTTACGTGCTCTTGCATAATAGCCAAGACCAGTCCAAAGATGCAATACATCATTTATTGAAGCTTTTGCTAGGTCAGTTACCTTGGGAAATTGTTCAATAAAACGGTTAAAGTAAGGGATAACAGTTGCAACTTGAGTTTGTTGCAACATGACTTCTGATAACCAAACATGATAAGGGCTTTTTTCGATTTGCCAAGGTAGCGATTTTCTACCGTACTGTTCATACCAGTTAAGTACCGCTTGTGAAAAATGTTGTATTGTTATAGTCATTACATTACCGCAACAATTGAATCACTTGGATAGCATCCGAGCACCTTAGTATATAGCGTCATTGATGCTAGTTCTTTGAGTGCTGTTTGCATTTCATAAGAATGGATGTTGCCTTGCAAATCAATATAAAACATTTCTTCCCATGGTGTACCATGAATTGGACGCGACTCAAGTTTAGTCATGACGATATTCTGATTGCGTAATACTAATAGGGCATCCACTAAAGCACCTGCTTGTTGACCTGTCTTCATTAAAATTGTGGTTTTAGCTGGAATTTGATCCGAAACATCGATCGGCTGGCGTGCCAGTACAATAAAACGCGTAATATTTTCTTTTTGATTAGCAAAGTTATGTTCAAGGACTTGCAGTCCATATAATTCTCCCCCATCTTTATTGCCCATTGCTGCAACATTAGGTTGATTCAATTTAACAACAGCTTCCATTGCTGATGAAGTACTGTCGCAATATACAATTTTCCAATGAGAGTAATTTTCTAGGAAGTTGCTACATTGTTGGAATGGCTGTGGATGGCTATAAATAGTATTAATTTGCTCAAGTTGCGAATTTGGTATAGCAAGAACGCAATGATCGATAGGTAAAGAAAGTTCTCCGATAATGTGCAAATTGGTTTTTTGCAATAAATCGTAAACCTCGTTAATAGAACCAGAGCTAGAATTTTCTATTGGTAAAATGCCATAATCTACAGCTCCATTTTCTACTTGTGTAAAAATATCTTTAAAGGTTGAACAGCCCAATTCAATCATTTCATCTAAGTGAGTGCTAGCATAGCGGCGAGCAGCAGAATGTGAATAAGACCCTTTGGGACCTAAAAAGGCAACTTTGGCAGTGACAATGGTGCCGTGATTAAGTTTTTCTTGTAAGATTTTTTGTTGTAATAGTACAGAATCTTCGATAACTAATTGATATAAGCGTTTAATGAATACTTCATCAAGATGATAGTTTTTGCCTTGATTGATTAAAGTTTTTATCAGTGAACGCTCACGCTCCATATCGCGCACCGGAATGTTTGCATCAATTTTAGTATGAATGACTTGTGTTGAGAGTCTGCGACGTTCAGCAATAAGTTCTAACAACTTTTTATCTAGCTCATTAATCTTATCTCGTAAAGGTAATAAAGGGTTTGCAGTCATTTTTATTAGATATTTAAAAAAAGATGGCTTGTATTATAACAAGCCAAAAAATAAAGGCACCATCAAAGTATCTTTTTATTAAATCTAGATAATAGATTAATTAGATTTCTTCTTTTAATACTGCGTCTTTTATGCTGTTAGTCGCACGACGAGCTTCGTCTTTATGTTGCAGTTTATTGAGTTGTTTTTCAAGTTTATCAATAAGATCATTAATAGCCGCATACATATCAATATGTTTAGCAGAGGCAACTAATGGCGTTCCTTTGGTGGCAATTGTTGCATCAACAATAAATCCATCTGGTTCTTTGGATAAAATAAAATGAGGGTTGATTAGCTGTGCCCTCCATTTATCTAACTTTGAAAACTTATCCTCTAGATAGCTACGAATTGCAGGAGTAATATCCATTTGTTTACTGGTAATACTTAAAGCCATAGTTGACCTCCGCTTTTTTATCGATAAATCTAACATTTTTAAATGTTGTTATTACTACATTGGCAAATTATTTTATTCTCGTCAATAAGATATTTATTTTATTATTGATCACATTTTCGTGAATTTAATTTAAAAATAGATTCTATTAATTAGCTATTGCATAACAGTGGGGATGAAACTGATTTTACTATATACTGTATCAATAAATATTTAGTTTATTCTACGTTATAAGATATTTTCAATGAATGAGGATAATGTGAGTTATTTAGATAATGTAAAAATTGTTTTGGTTGAAACATCTCATACAGGTAATATGGGATCTGCTGCAAGAGCAATGAAAACTATGGGATTAACGAATCTTTGTTTAGTTAATCCAGTCATCAAGCCTGATTCTCAATCGATTTCATTAGCGGCAGGTGCGAGTGATATTATTAAAAATGCGCAAATTTTTTCGTCACTTGAACACGCCATTGCTGATTGTACTTTAGTAATTGGCACTAGTGCCCGCTCTCGTAGTTTGCAATGGCCACACTTAACCCCAAAAACATGTGGTGATAAGATTATTCAAGAAGCAACTAATACCTATGCCAAAGTTGCTTTGGTGTTTGGGCGTGAACGTGTTGGTTTAACGAATGAAGAATTGCAAAAGTGCCATTATCATGTTGGCATTCCTGCTAATCCTGATTATAGTTCTTTAAACCTTGCCATGTCGGTGCAAGTTTTGTGTTATGAAATTCGTATGTCAATGTTAAATATTGAAAATAACATATCAGAGCAAAAAAATGCGAATCTGTCCGAAACTGAATTTCCTATTGATGCAGATATAGAGCGTTTTTACCAACATTTAGAACAGACTTTGTTAAAAACAGGCTTTATTAATGCCAATCACCCTGGGCAAATTATGGGGCGTTTGCGACGATTGTTTACTCGCGCACGTATTGAACAACAGGAACTGAATATTTTACGTGGTATTTTAACTTCGATTGATAAAACGTTACGATGATCACAAATAGAAACACCCACAGAATTGTGGGTGTTATTTTTCTAATTGACACTGCTTAGTGTGTTATTTTATTTATTCATCAAAATTTTTATTTTGAGAATATTAATTTTTTTTGCGCCATGTTGTTCCATTCGCACCATCTTCAAGCACAATATTCATTGCATTTAATTTGTCGCGAGCTTCGTCGGCCTGTGCCCAATTTTTACTTACTCTAGCTTCGTTGCGTTGTTTTATTAATGCCTCAACTAATGCAACATCAACATCATCTCGCTGATCACCTTGTAAAAATTTAATGGGATCTTGTTCTAATAATCCTAGTACAGCGGATAAATAACGCAATTCAGCAGCTAATTCATTAGCAAGGGACATATTATTATCAGCTTTGGCTTTATTAATTTCACGAGCTAAATCAAAAAGAGTTGAATAAGCTTCTGGCGTATTAAAGTCATCATCCATTGCATCACAAAATTGGCGATAATAATTGCTGTCAGGCGTTACTACGTGTGGATAAGTTGGATCAGTGTCTCGTAGGGCTGTATAGAGTCTCTCTAGTGCTATTCTCGCTTGTTTTAAATTTTCTTCGCTATAATTGAGTTGGCTACGATAATGACCTGATAGTAAAAAGTAACGCACTGTTTCGGCATCATAATGTTTTAATACATCGCGAATTGTGAAAAAATTATTGAGTGATTTTGACATTTTTTCTTGGTCTATCATAACCATGCCGGAATGCATCCAATAATTGACATATTGACCATCATGCGCACAGGTTGATTGGGCAATTTCATTTTCATGATGTGGAAACATTAAATCAGAACCACCACCATGAATATCGAAGTGATTACCTAACTGATAACTATTCATCGCCGAACATTCAATGTGCCAACCTGGGCGACCTTTACCCCATGGCGAATCCCAACTTGGTTCATTCGGTTTTGACATTTTCCATAACACAAAATCCATTGGATTACGTTTAACATCAACTACATCAACACGCGCACCAGCGTGTAGCTGTTCTAAATTTTGTCTCGATAAAATACCATAATTTGGATCACTGTCTACTGAAAACATCACATCGCCATTATCGGCAATATAGGCATGATTTTTGGCAATTAATTCTTCCACTAATTGGATGATTTGTGGCATGTGATGAGTAGCACGTGGTTCTATATCAGGTCGTTTTATATTAAGTGCATCAAAATCTGCATACATTTCTTGGAGCATTCGATCGGTAAGTTGAACACAACTTTCACCATTTTCGAGTGAACGTTTGATGATCTTGTCATCAACATCAGTAATATTACGCACATAAGTTAAATCATAACCTAAAAAACGTAAATAACGTGTGATAACATCAAATGCAACAAAAGTACGCCCGTGACCAATATGGCAAAGGTCGTAAATGGTAACTCCACATACGTATAACCCAACTTTATTAGGGGTAATAGGATGAAATGTTTCTTTCTCGCGGGTTAATGTGTTGAATATTTTTAACATTATAATCTACAGGTTAAAATTGATGGATTTTGTTAAATAATATAACAAAAATCTGGATATGACGAAATTACTTATTACTAACTTTGAACTAAAAAAGGTGATATATCTAAGAGTATAATAATCAAAAAATAGTTAAATTGGCGGGAGAAACCCGCCAATTTAATAAAAAAATAATTTATTTTTTTATATGGCGATAGATATAAATGAGTATAATCGAACCAAGAACTGAAATTAACAAACTAGGGAAGTTAAATCCTGTCACACTACCCCAACCAAAGAAGGTGCTAATATAGCCACCCACTAAAGCTCCTGCAATGCCTAATAAAATAGTTTTAATGACACCTACACTTCCTAGTGGCATAAAAAACTTGGCAATCCAGCCGGCAATCAATCCTAGAATTATCCAACTTATAATACCCATGATAATTTCCCCTTGTTATTGAAATTAATTTTAGTTTACTTAAATTAATTAAAAAATCTAACAGAAGTTGATGTTCAATGTAATAGTTTTAATCGATTAATTAAGATTAATAAAAGATATTCAAAATATATTAATAATTATTATAATAGTAGATAAATGATTTAGTCTAAAGATTAATTTTATGAATACAATCGGTAAAAGGTAAATGATAGTTTATTTTACAGTTTTTTCTTATATTAACATATGTTCAAGTGAATAAGGGAGTTCTGATCTCCCTTTTTAATATTATTGTTCAAAAATGGTTTTATGTAGAATTTTAATAATTGATTCTGCATCATTGCTTTTTGCTAATAGGCAAAGATTATGAGTACTTGCCCCATAACAGCAAAGTCTAATAATAAAATCATCTAATACACCAAACACTTCATTGGCGATACCTTTAGTTGAAGTTAGGTTATTACCAATAATAGCAATTAGCGCTAAATCTTCCTCAATATCAACATGGCAAACAGTTGATAGTTCATCAAATAATTCTCTTGTCAATAAACTGTTACCGTTGGTGTTAGTACCTGTTGTATCGATGGTTAATGCGATACTGACTTCTGATGTTGTGACTAAATCAACCGAAATATTATGTTTGGCTAATATCGTAAACACATTTGCAAGAAAGCCTTGCGCATGCAGCATATTTAAACTGGTCAGCGTTAGCAATGTTTGTTTGCGGCGTAATGCTAAAGCTCTGAATACTGGTAATTTAGATGTAATGCTGTTAGTGCTGTAAACGATTGTTCCCCCATCTTGGGGCGCTTTACTTGAACCAACAAAAACAGGAATATTACTTCGTACAGCTGGGACTAGTGTTGCTGGGTGTAGTACCTTCGCGCCAAACGTTGCCATTTCGGTTGCCTCAGCAAAAGATATTTCATCAATGCGTTTAGCCGCAGGGGTAATGCGCGGATCGTTAGTATAAATCCCTGCAACATCAGTCCAAATGTCAATTTGAGTGGCATTCAATGCTTCACCTAATAAAGCGGCTGTATAGTCGCTTCCCCCACGCCCCAAAGTAGTGGTTTTGCCCGAACTTTCACAACCAATAAATCCTTGCGTGACAATGATGCAACTATTATTTAGTGATTTTAAATGGGCACAACACAGCTGTTTAATATCTTCAATTTTAGGTGTTGCTTTACCAAAGTTATTATCGGTGCGCATAACTTTCCGTATATCAAACCACATGGCATTTTTTTGTTTTTCTTTTAATAACTCGACAAACAGTTTTGAAGACATAATTTCGCCGTAACTAACAAGCTCATCAGTTAATGCTGGTGATGTTGCTAAACTTGCGGCTTCAGACAAAGAGGCTATATTAGCAATGATTTTGTCAATTTCAGTTCGTAGTTCGGGATTTTCAGGTAATTGTTCTAAGATGTTGTATTGGATTGATTGGATTTTGGCAATATGTTGAGTTCGAACATCGGCATCACGTCCTTCTGCTAATGCGACTAGTAAATTTGTTACGCCAGCAGATGCCGATAGTACCACAACTTTTACGTTAGGATTAGCTATTACAATATTGGCACTATTTACCATTGAAGGATAATCGGCAACACTAGTACCACCAAATTTAGCAATTACAAATGATGTTTCCATAAATTCCTCATATTAAAAATTTTTTATTTTTAACAGAGTTAGAGCGGGTGTGTCCTATTTACAATTAAAAAATACAGACCATGAAGCGCTCCACCTGTTAAGGTGACAACCCAAGGGATTCAGCCCTTGCAGTCGATTTGATCGCTTCTGGATTGGCAATCAAACCTCGGCATTACATCCCCTCGATCATTTATTCGTGGTTCCAGTCCCTACAATGATTTACCTGAGTAATGCGCCTCTTCGTTTTTGCAACTTCAGTTACGAAATCAGCGTTATATAGGATTAACGATTTTATTAATTGTGTCAATAGTTTAAATATTAAAATTATTTGCTTGCAATAGGGCGAAATGGAAAAACCTATAACTCACGTTCAAACAATTCAATAATGGTTTGATATAATTTTTTTACTGTATATTCTTTAGTAGGTGTACTAAATATAGTGTCATCGCCCGCAATTGAACCTAAAATGCCTTCTGATTTACCAATTGAGTCAAGTAATCGAGCAATGAGTTGAGCGGCACCAGGGCTGGTTCTTATCACCACCATTGAACTATTGAAATCAATATCAATCACTAAATTTTTTAATGGACTACTCGTTGTGGGCACACTTATTTCTGCAGGTAAACAATAGACCATTTCGGATTTTGCATTGCGGGTTCTTACTGCACCAAATTTTGTTAGCATGCGTGAAACTTTAGATTGATTGATGTTATCAAATCCTTGTTCTTGTAGCGCTTGTACGATTTCTACTTGCGAACTAAACTTCTCTTGACGAAGCATCTCTTTAAACATTTTGGTGAGATTAGCTTGTTTCATAATGTTCCTTGGCTTTTAATTTGTTACTGTTTACTGCTAATAAATTGCTAATACATAATACATGTATTTATAAAACTTATAATAAATTTTACTTATTATTCAAACCAAAATAACTCCAGCTATTTTAAATAGCATTAGTAGCAATTATTAAATACATAATTATGCGTTAAATTTGCATAAAATTAAAGTTTTGATTTAATTGCATCCTTAGGGCGGAAAGACTTTATAACTTGTTCATGGGTTTCAATGTAAGGTCCTTCTAATAGTTGTATACAATAGGGGATGCTAGCAAAAATGCCACTAACAATGACATTGCCTTGGTTATCTTTAACCCCCTCAAGGGTTTCTTTTATTGATTTTGGCCTGCCTGGTAGGTTTATGATTAAACATTTTTTGCGAATAACACCAACTTGCCTTGATAAAATCGCTGTTGGTAAAAAATGTAAGCTGATTTGACGCATTTGCTCTCCATATCCAGGCATCATCCGATCAGCGATGGCGAGTGTCGCATCAGGTGTTACGTCTCTAATTGCAGGACCAGTACCTCCGGTGGTTAAAATTAAATGGCAATGTAGATTATCAACAAGCTCACATAATGTTTGTTCAATAATAGCTTGTTCATCAGGAATAACACGATTTTCGCTTACAAAAGGTGTTTTCAATGCAGTTTGTAACCATGAAACTAATGATGGAATTCCTTCATCTTGGTAAATGCCACTTGAAGCTCTATCTGATACTGAAACTAACCCAATTTTAAACATGCTACTTATTCCTTCAACGATAAAGGCACACAGCTTGAAAATTAAAACTACACTGTTTGTGCCCAACCAATAATAATATGCGCTATGATCTTACAATGATAATTTATTCGCATTGATATAAATAAAATTAAAAAGACCTTTACATTGATTGATTTTATTGTCAATTGATTTAACATGATATCATATTATTCAAATAGTAATTGATTCACTTAGGATATATTCATGCCATCAATTCCTGCACTTGAGCTAATATCACTCAAAAAAATTTATAAAAATGGTATAGAAGCATTAAAAGGTATCGATTTAACTGTGCAAGCTGGTGATTTTTATGCCTTGCTGGGACCAAATGGTGCTGGAAAGTCAACAACTATAGGCATTATTAGCTCATTAGTCACCAAAACAGCGGGACAAGTTAAAATTTTTGGTTATGATTTAGATAAAGATGTTGTCAATGCCAAAAGACAATTAGGGCTTGTACCGCAAGAATTTAATTTTAATCAATTTGAAGAAGTACTACAAATAGTTACTAATCAAGGTGGTTATTATGGCTTGCCCCGAAAATTAGCATTAGAGCGCGCTGAAAAGTATTTACGAATTTTAGATTTATGGGACAAACGCCACAGTCGAGCTACCATGTTATCCGGTGGCATGAAAAGGCGATTAATGATAGCCAGAGCGCTTGTGCATGAGCCTAAACTATTGATTCTTGATGAACCAACCGCAGGTGTTGATATTGAATTACGCCGTTCTATGTGGGATTTTTTACGTGAAATCAATCGGCAAGGTATCACAATTATTTTAACCACCCATTATTTAGAAGAAGCTGAAATGCTATGTCGAAATATCGGTATTATTCAGAGAGGTCAATTGATTGCGAACTCCTCAATGCGTGAGCTATTGGCCAAAAGCCAATCTGAAACAATTGTTATTGATTATGTCCCCACATCTGAGCCTATTAAATTACAAGGCTACAATTATTCTGATGTTGAAGCAGGAATGTTAGAAGTCAAAGTAGATAAGCAACATGGGTTAAACCAATTATTTGAACAACTAAATCAACAAAGTATTAAAGTGATTAGCGTACGAAATAAAGCAAATCGGTTAGAAGAGTTATTTGTTGATCTATTGCACAATGATACCAAACAGAAAGGTGATATTTGATGAATAATTTATATTGGATTGCCTTAAAAAGTATTTGGCGTAAAGAAGTGACACGATTTTTAAGAATTTGGGTTCAAACGCTAATTCCGCCCGTTATTACAATGTCTCTTTATTTTATCATCTTTGGTAATTTAATTGGCTCTCGTGTTGGTGACATGGGGGGATTTAGCTATATGGCATTTATTGTGCCGGGATTAATCATGATGTCAGTCATTACCAATTCTTATACCAATGTTTGTTCATCCTTTTTTAGCGCTAAATTTCAACATAACATTGAAGAATTATTGGTAGCACCTGTACCAACGCATATTCTTATTTTTGGGTATGTTGGTGGTGGCGTGATGCGTGGTATTTTAACCGGTATTTTAGTGACTATCGTATCACTATTTTTTGTTCGTTATGAAGTACATTCTTGGTTATTTGTTGTTTGTACATTACTATTGACTTCAATTCTGTTTTCATTAGCTGGCTTATTAAATGCGGTATTTGCCAAGACATTTGATGATATAAGCATTATTCCAACATTTGTATTAACGCCATTAACTTATCTTGGTGGTATTTTCTATTCTATTACTATGTTACCAGCCTTTTGGCAGTGGATTTCAAAAATTAATCCAATCGTTTATATGATTAACGGTTTTCGTTATGGATTTTTGGGCGTGACAGACGTGCCGTTATGGATAACGTTTTCAATGCTGATTTTGTTTGTTACCGTACTATATGTAATTGCATGGCGACTTATTGAAAGTGGGCGAGGGTTAAGAAGTTAAGAAGCATCGACAACGCGTGGTTAACCGCCGATATTATATCGGCGGAATAATAGCAGTTATTGTGCACCAGCAACGGCTTGTTTTGCCATTTCCGTAATTTTAGCAAAATCCCCTTTTGCAATGGCATCAGTAGGTATAAACCAAGTGCCACCGACGCAAAGTACATTATCAAGCGCAAGGTAATCGCGATAGTTTTTCGGGTTTACTCCCCCAGTTGGACAGAACTTCATATATCCACAAGGACCAGCAAAAGCTTTTAATGCTGCAACGCCACCATTGATTTCAGCTGGGAAGAATTTTAATGCTGTTAGACCATATTCTTGTGCTGTTAATAGTTCAGAAATAGTTGCAATACCAGGAATAACAGGGATAGGACCTTCAACCGCCGCTTTTAAAATAGCGTCAGTAATACCAGGAGTGATGACAAATTCAACGCCAGCTTCGGTGACTTGTTTTAGTTGTTCAACAGTTGTCACTGTTCCTGCACCAACCACAGCTTCAGGAACTTCTTTGATGATTTTCTTTATTGCGTCAATTGCGCAAGCTGTCCGTAACGTCACTTCCAGTACTTTTACTCCACCAGCAATTAGAGCTTTGGCTAGTGGTACAGCATCTTCAATCCGTTCAATAATAATAACCGGAACAACTGGTCCTATGGTTAAAATTTCTTCGGCGCTACTTTTCCAATTTTTCATTTATTTCTACCCAAACCTTATTGATACTTAAATAAAGCAATAATCCCTAATAGATAGGGATTATTTTGTTACTCATAAATGCCTAATTTCTTTTCTAAATAATGAATGTTGGTACCGCCTTTTTGGAAGCCTTCATCATTCATAATTTCAATATGAAGATCAATATTGGTTTTGATTCCATCAATCACTAGCTCTGCTAATGCATTTTTCATACGGGCAATGGCAACTTCGCGTGTTTCACCATAAGCAATTAATTTACCAATCATTGAGTCATAGTAAGGCGGGACAGTATAACCAGCATAAATATGTGATTCCCAACGAATGCCAAAGCCACCTGGCGCATGAAAGCGGGTAATTTTCCCTGGTGATGGCATAAATTTTTTCGGATCTTCAGCATTAATTCTGCATTCAATTGCATGACCTTTGATTTCAATATCGCTTTGTTTAATTGAGAGTGGTTCGCCTGCGGCGATTAATATTTGTTCTCTTATTAGGTCAACACCGGTTATCATTTCAGTAACAGGATGCTCTACTTGAATACGGGTATTCATTTCAATAAAATAAAACTCGCCATTTTCAAATAAGAATTCGAAGGTACCTGCACCACGATAACCGATCTCAATACATGCATTAACGCAACGCTCACCAATGAATTTACGCATTTTAGGTGTGATGCCAAGTGCTGGTGCTTCTTCCACCACTTTTTGATGACGTCTTTGCATTGAGCAATCTCGTTCACCTAAATAAACAGCATGGCCCTGACCATCAGAAAGTACTTGAATTTCGATATGACGTGGGTTCTCAAGGAATTTTTCCATGTAAACCATATCATTATTGAAAGCTGTTTTGGCTTCCAATTTGGTCATTTTGATGGATTGTTCAAGATCCTTTTCTTCCCGAACAATACGCATACCTCGTCCGCCACCGCCGCCAGAGGCTTTAATGATAACTGGATAGCCAATTTGCTTAGCGATTTGTTTATTGAGTTCAATATCACTACTTAAAGGACCATCTGAACCAGGTACACAAGGGACTCCTGCATTTTTCATGGCGTGAATTGCTGATACTTTATCACCCATTAGGCGAATAGTATCAGGTTTGGGCCCAATAAAAATAAAGCCAGACCGCTCAACTTGCTCAGCAAAGTCTGCATTTTCAGATAAAAAGCCATATCCAGGATGAATAGCCACTGCGCCAGTTACTTCTGCAGCCGAAATTAATGCTGGAACATTAAGGTAACTTTTTACTGAGGCTGCGGGACCAATACAGACCGTTTCGTCAGCAAGTAATACATGCTTTAAGTCTTTATCTGCCGAAGAATGAACAGCGACAGTTTTAATTCCAAGTTCTTTACATGCTCGTAAGATACGTAGAGCTATTTCTCCACGATTCGCAATAAGAATTTTATCCAGCATATTCAATCTCTTAATCGTATAGTCAATAATAAATAAATTCAGATTATTCAATAATGAATAGTGGCTGATCAAATTCAACTGGTTGACCATTTTCAACCAAGATGGCTTTTATTGTACCAGCTTTTTCTGACTCGATTTGGTTCATCATTTTCATCGCTTCAACGATACAAAGTACATCGCCAACATTTACTGTTTGACCAACTTCAACAAAAGCTTTTGATTCTGGACTTGGTGTACGATAAAAAGTTCCAACCATTGGGGATTTAATTGTTGTTCCATCAGTTGTAACAGTATTTGACACGACTTCTGTTTGAACACTTGGAGCCACAACAACAGGAGCTGATTGAGGAATTTGAATATTTTGTACAGGCGCCGAATAGTTTGTAGTAGGAACAGAACGACTGATTCGAACTGACTCTTCTCCTTCAGAAATTTCAAGTTCAGAAATACCTGACGCTTCAACTAATTCAATTAATTTTTTAATTTTGCGTATATCCATGAATTACACCGTGTTTATTTGATATAAGTAACAATTAATTATTTTAATGTAATCTTATTATTGGCTAAAACTGTTCTTTTGACCAATAATAAGGTTGTAACTTAACATTAACGCAAAAGAATACACTGTAAAACTGAATTTGTCATTATATATCTCCTTTATAAAACACTTGTTATACTATTTTCTAGGTATTATTTTATAATTGCGATACAATAGTAAGCTTCATTTACTATTGAAGTGGCTATGGTTTGAGAGGATTAAATAATATTCTATTTAGTTGGGTAAAGTGGAGAATATATTTTTTTGATTCCATGGTTTGTTTTTAAATACTAAAATATACTTAAACAAGATTAATTCTAGGAAGAGTTTTTATTATGTTAAAAAAAGTTCGTGGCTTGTTTTCAAATGATTTATCGATCGATTTAGGTACAGCAAATACACTTATTTATGTTAAAGGGCAAGGTATCGTTTTAAACGAACCTTCAGTTGTAGCGATTCGCCAAGATCATCGCACAGGCACACCTAAAAGTGTTGCTGCTGTTGGGCATGCTGCGAAACTGATGTTAGGGCGAACGCCTGGTAATATTGCAGCCATTCGACCAATGAAAGATGGCGTTATTGCAGACTTTTCAGTTACTGAAAAGATGTTACAACACTTTATTCGTCAAGTCCATAGTCATAGCTTTTTAAGACCAAGCCCTCGCGTACTTGTTTGTGTTCCTGTAGGCGCTACACAAGTTGAACGTCGAGCCATCCGAGAGTCTGCATTAGGCGCTGGTGCCCGTGAAGTATATTTAATTGAAGAGCCAATGGCAGCAGCTATCGGCGCTGATTTACCAGTATCTGCACCAACAGGTTCAATGGTAGTTGATATTGGTGGTGGAACTACAGAAGTGGCTGTTATTTCATTAAACGGTGTTGTGTATTCTGCATCTGCACGTATTGGTGGAGACCGATTTGATGAAGCAATTATTAACTATGTTCGTCGTAATTATGGTGCATTAATTGGTGAGGCAACGGCTGAAAAAATCAAACATTTCATCGGTAGTGCTTATCCTGGTGATGAAGTACTTGAAATTGAAGTTCGTGGTCGTAATCTTGCGGAAGGCGTACCGCGTAGCTTTACTATAAATTCTAATGAAATTTTAGAAGCGCTGCAAGAACCATTAAGTGGCATTGTTAGTGCGGTTAAAGTTGCTTTAGAACAGTGTCCTCCTGAGTTAGCTTCTGATATTTCAGAACATGGTATGGTTTTAACAGGCGGAGGTGCTTTATTACGTAATATTGATAAATTATTAGCAGCTGAAACCGGTATCCATGTTGTTGTTGCTGAAGATCCACTAACATGTGTTGCAAGAGGTGGTGGAAAAGCGTTAGATATGGTTGATATGCATAGTGGTGATCTATTTAGTGAAGAATAAATAATAGTTACCTTTATTTGTTAGTTAGTTTCATAATAATGAAGCGATTATTAAGTAAACATTTCATATTTTCCGCCGACATTGTCGGCGAATTCATTTCTTGAAATAATTAGATCTTAAAACATAAAACAGGTAAGTACTGGACAATGAAATTACTTTTTTCTAAGCGTTCGCCTCTCAGTGTACAATTATTTACTTCTTTGGCGCTAGCCGTTGCTCTAATTGTATTAGATATCAATTATCGTCCATTTAAAGAAATTCGTTATTATTTAGATACTATTATTTCTCCACTATATTATGTTTCGAATGCGCCAAAGTCGTCGTTTGATTCTCTTTACGAGATGTCAAAAACGCGAGAAACTTTAATAAATGAAAATACAAAATTGCATGCAGACTTATTACAACAAAAAAACGATCTATTATTGCTTGAGCATTTAAAACATGAAAACACTAGACTTCGCGAATTATTAGGTTCCCCATTAAGGCATGATGAACACAAAATGGCTGTGCAAGTATTACTTGCTGATACAGATCCTTATGCATATCAATTTGTTGTCAATAAAGGCAAGCAAGATGGTGTTTATGTTGGGCAACCTGTAGTTGACGAAAAAGGAATAGTAGGGCAAATTTATGAAACCGCTCTATCAACCAGCCGTGCAATTTTAGTGTGTGATTATCAACATGCAATACCAGTACAAGTACTAAGGAATGATATTGGCATGGTTGCTGTGGGGAATGGCTGTAGTAATGATTTAACATTAGAGTTTATGCCTAGTAACGTTGATATAAAAGTCGGTGATGTTTTAGTGACTTCGGGACTTGATGGTCGTTTTCCGGAAGGATATCCTGTAGCCGTAGTCAGTTCAGTAAAACTTGATATTACTGATTCAACCCCTATTATTTCAGCAACACCAACAGCAGATCTGAAGAGTTTACGTTATTTATTGTTATTGTGGGGAAATCAGGGAGTAAAACATGAGGAGCCGTAATCGAATATTGATTATCTGGGTAATACTATTAATTGGCTTATGTTTACAAATTATTCCTTGGCCACCTTCATATAACGTATTTAAACCACATTTGCTAATCCTTATTTTTGCTTATTGGTTGATAGCGCTTCCTCATCGGGTTGGAATTGGTACCGCTTTTGTATTTGGCGTGATGATGGATCTGTGTTCTGGTTCAATCTTGGGGATCCATGCTTTTATTTATTCATTTATTGCTTATTTACTTGTTTTTAATTTCCAATTGATACGTAATTTAGCGTTATGGCAACAGTCGTTTATCATCTTTGCGATTTCGATATGTTATAATTTACTGGTATTTTTATTCCAAGTCAGTATTTATCATACTATAACGATATCACCATTGATTTTGCTATCAAGTTGTATTGATGGTTTATTATGGATTGTCATCTATCTATTTTTGCGGCTCATAAGACGAAGCTTTGCTATTAATTAAAAGGAAATCTTATGTCTGTTGAATTATTAATGAATGTAACGCCATCTGAAACTCGAGTTGCTTATATTGAAGATGGTGTTTTGCAAGAAATCCATGTTGATCGTGAATCTAGGCGTGGTATTGTTGGAAATATCTATAAAGGCAAAGTCATTCGTATTTTACCGGGAATGCAAGCTGCCTTTGTAGATATTGGGCTTGAGAAAGCGGCCTTCTTACATGCATCAGATATTATGCCTCATACTGAGTGCGTATCAGATACTGAACAAGAACAATTTCAAGTAAAAGATATCTCTGAACTTGTTCGTCAAGGGCAGGACTTAATGGTGCAAGTGGTTAAAGATCCATTAGGAACCAAAGGGGCTAGACTTACAACCGATATTACTTTGCCATCACGTTATTTAGTATTAATGCCTGGACCAAATTCTGCACATGTGGCAACTTCGCAGCGTATAGAAAGCGAACAAGAGCGGGAAAGGTTAAAAAATATTGTTCAGCAATATGTGACAGCCGAAGGTGGTTTTATTGTTAGAACGGCAGCAGAAGGTGCGAATGCTTATGAGTTAGAGCAAGATGCCAATTTCTTAAAACGACTTTGGGCTAAAATTCAAGAACGTATGGCTCGTCCGGTAAGTAAAAATCTAGTTTATGGTGAATTGGCATTATCACAACGTGTATTACGTGATTTTGTTGGTGATCCCATAGAGCGAATCTTGGTGGATTCGAAACTAACTTATGATTTATTGGTTGAGTTTACGCAAGAATTTATGCCCGAAGTGACCAGTAAATTATCACATTATCGTGGTAATATACCGATTTTCGATCTTTATGATACTGAAAACGAGATACAAAGAGCATTAGATCGTAAAGTCAAATTGAAGTCAGGTGGATATTTAATTATTGATCAAACTGAAGCCATGACAACAATTGATATTAATACCGGGGCATTTGTTGGACATCGAAATTTAGAAGAAACGATTTTTAATACTAATATTGAAGCAACTATTGCTATTGCTCGCCAGTTACGATTACGTAATTTAGGCGGTATTATTATTATCGACTTTATTGATATGCAAGAGGAATTGCATCGAGAGCGGGTGTTACAATCGCTCCAAGATTCTTTATCTAAAGATAGAGCTAGAACGACTGTTAATTTATTTTCGACTTTAGGTTTGGTCGAAATGACTCGCAAACGAACACGCGAAAGTATTGGGCATATTTTGTGCGAAGAATGTCCAGCATGTAAAGGCCGTGGTATGGTCAAATCGGTAGAAACAGTTTGCAATGAAATTTTACGTGAAATAGTTCGTGTTTATAAAGCCCATCACTCAGAGTACTTTTTAGTTTATGCCTCAGCCGCTGTGGCTAATGCTTTAACTAATGATGAGTCTCATGCTTTAGCTGAAGTTGAGGTGTTTGTGGGGAAACGTGTTGAAGTAAAAGTTGAACCACTTTATATTCAAGAACAATACGATGTAGTGTTAATGTAATGGACACTATTTTGTAAAAAAGTTTCAGGAAACTATGCGTTTTAGTATAAAAATGATGAAAGCTAAAAAATCATTATGTTCGAGTTTTTAATCGATCATCAAGAAGGCTAGCATCCACAATTAAAATTTAAGGAACTTATGATACTAACTCAAGTGAGTGAACGATTGCTCAATCCAAATAATCTAAGCCAACAAGATCTTCTGCATTTGCTTGATATACTGAGTTCAAGGAGAATTGATTTTGGTGATTTATATTTCTTATCTGGTTATTATGAAAGTTGGTTACTTGAGGACGGTATTATAAAAAATGCCTCGTTCCATCGTGATCAAGGCGTTGGTGTTAGGGCTGTTGTGGGTGAAAAAACCGGCTTTGCCTATACTGATCAGCTTTCATTAGCGCGTTTGGAACAAAGTGTATTAGCAGCAAATTCAATTACTAAACTACAAACCCCCATAGCGGTGACGCCATTTAAATCTACTCAAACAGTACCAATATATCCATCAATAAATCCGATTAATTCGTTTTTTCAAGAGCAGAAAATTGCGTTGTTGCAGCAAGTTGATAAGTTAGCGCGCTCAATTGACCCAAGCGTTATTGAAGTATCAGCTAGCTTAACGGGTAGTTACGAAGACATTTTAATTGCAGCTACTGATGGTACATTAAGTGCCGATATTCGCCCTTTGGTTCGTTTGTCGGTTTCAGTTCTGGTTGAAAAAGAGGGTAAACGTGAGCGAGGAAGTAGTGGTGGTGGTGGTCGATTTGGATATGAATATTTTTTAACAATCAACCCTAAAACGTCAGAAAGTTATGCTGATAGTTATACTCGAGAAGCCGTGCGTCAGGCACTCGTTTCTCTTTCCGCTAAAGCTGCACCTGCTGGTACAATGCCTGTTGTTTTAGGTGCTGGTTGGCCAGGTGTTTTGTTACATGAAGCTGTAGGACATGGTTTAGAGGGTGATTTTAACCGTAAAAATAGTTCAGTATTTTCCGGAAAAATTGGAGAGCAAGTCACCTCAGAAGTTTGTACTATTGTCGATGATGGCACGATTGAAAATCGGCGTGGTTCAATCTCAATCGATGATGAAGGCACACCAAGTCAAAGAACTGTGCTCATTGAAAATGGTATCCTAAAAGGATATATGTTTGATAAACTTAATGCCAAATTAATGAACATGCACTCAACCGGTAATGGGCGCCGTGAAGGATACACCTGTTTACCTATGCCAAGAATGACTAATACTTATATGTTAGCAGGGAAGTCCTCTTTCGACGAAATTATTAGCAGTGTTGATTACGGACTTTATGCTCCTAATTTTGCTGGCGGGCAAGTGGATATCACTTCTGGTAAGTTTGTTTTTTCGGCGTCAGAGGCTTATTTGATTGAAAAAGGTAAAATAACAACGCCGGTAAAAGGTGCAACACTAATCGGTTCAGGTATTGAAACTATGCAACAAGTATCAATGGTGGGAAATGACCTTAAGCTAGATTCTGGTGTTGGTATTTGTGGTAAAGCAGGTCAGAGTGTGCCTGTTGGGGTTGGTCAACCCACTTTGAAAGTGAACAATTTAACAGTTGGTGGTACCATTAACCACTAATAACGATACATTAATGGGATTTAAGAATAGATGGAAACAATAATTACACTTTATCATGCGTTTGTTAATTTGGATATTGCAACGCTTTCAAATCCTAATGTGCTATGGACACTATATGGCATGTTGTTTGTTATTATCCTTCTAGAAAATGGGGTATTACCAGCAGCTTTTTTACCTGGTGATAGTTTACTGTTTTTAACAGGGGTTTTAATTAGTCTTGATGTTTTTCATTTTGGTTTAATTAATCTTATTTTAATTGTAGGTGCAGCTTTAGGTACTTGGTTAGGTTATGCACAAGGACTGTGGCTTGGTAGTACCAAACTTGTACAGGGTTGGATGGCGAATATACCGGAAAAATATCATCATAAATCTGAAGTATTATTTCATAAGTATGGATTACAAGCACTATTTATTGGTCGATTTATTGCTTTTGTACGTACATTATTACCAATGATGGCAGGTTTATCAGGGCTACATAGCCGAAAATTCCATATTTATAATTTGATCAGTGCGACATTATGGATTTCCTTGATAGTGACATTAGGTTATCTGTTTGGGTTATCACCAATTTTTAAAGAATATGAAAAGCAGATAATGTCTCTTCTAATGTTAATACCTGTCTTTTTATTGGTGTCAGGTTTGATATTTTCAGTTTTGCTATCAGTTAAACGTTTATTCAATAATAAAACGCCATCAAAAACTGCATCAAACAGCAATGAGAAAAAAATAAGAAGTAAAAAGTGAAATTAACCGATAAGCCGGGTTCTGTCGTGGACAATCATTCCTCTAGGCTAATACTCACGCATTAGCTCAAGCAGTCTACCCGGATTCAACGCGGGCCGCGCTAATGAATCCCTATTTGACCTTGCTCCGAGTGGAGTTTACCATGCCACAGCTGTTACCAGTTGCGCGGTGTGCTCTTACCACACCCTTTCACCCTTACCTGATCTTATAAAATAAGCCATCGGCGGTTTACTTTCTGTTGCACTAGTCGTAAATTTTAGCTCTCGCTAAAATCCCCCAGGTGTTACCTGGCACTCTGCCCTATGGAGCCCGGACTTTCCTCCCCTTTGCCTGTCCTCTTTGAACAAAGAACAAAAACAAAGCAGCGATTGTCTAGTTAATTTCGCTGATGAGTATAACGTAATGTATAATTTTGTCCAGTATTGTATTTTCTTTTAATAGACTTATAAAAAAAATGTGGACAAAATTGCTAGGGAATAAAGTATCAATTAATAGGATAAAAGAAATTATCTAAATGGCACCGCATGATGATAGCGCTATATTACAGCGTATACATTGAACTACCATTTTTTCTGTTTGTGTTCCTCATCATAGTTAAACCAAGTTACTACTCCTTTTGAAATGATAACATCAAGTGTACCTTCAATAATATTGTATTGTGTTTCACCGATAATTATATGACTGGTTGAACTTTTTTTAATATATTTATATGTCCATTGTTTTTCATTTGAATTAATTTTTTTTCGGTTTGTTGGTTCGCCAAATAGGGTAATCATTTGTGATTCAGTCGTTGAACCTTCAACTATATTTCTTACCTTTTCTTTGTTTAGTGGGGTTCCTTGCTCTATAAAATTCTTTTGTGAGCAGCTTGATAATATTATCATTGGGAATAATGCGATAATAACTTTTTTTAAATTTTTCATTATATTGTTGCCTGCTAGTTAATACTTTTTATAGATAATAGCATATGTTGGGCAACGTTCAAGATGAACTAATATTTTTATTATTGAAAAATAAAGTAACTTTCAATCAAGCTAAAAGCATTTTTAATATTAAAAACATGGAAACTATTTGTTTCTATATGTTTCCATATTGTTATTTTAAAGTGATTTTTTATTACGGATTATTTTAAAATTTATTCTTTGCTCTGGCGTATTACACGCTTTATTGGTTGCTTTGTTCTCGAATTAATATAACGACTAGGCCAAATTTGGTGAGGCTCTAGATTTAGTGCTTTGGCAATAATGATCTCTCCTTTCGTCCATGGACGAACTAATGCATTGCTAAGTGTTGATGAGCTTAAACCTGATTGACGAGATAGATTTGCAAGCGTTGTACCTTTCTTTTTTAAGGCGGCGATAATGTCTGCTGGATGCCAATCATTAGACTTTTTTTTCATTTTTTATTTCCTCTTAGTTTATAACCTTGTATATCTATGTTATGCTCTAAAGTTACTAAAACGAGTAAGTTTGCAATTGAACTTGAATTATTAATAATTACATGTTTCTTATTTATTGTATCAAAGTTTCTTTGATTTCTATAATTTTTTCTTAATTGTGCTAAAATGGGATAGTGAAAATGAAAGAGTGGTTCTCATCAAAAGAGCTATCAAGTATTGCCGGGATGCCGTCAACGATACAAGGTGTTAATCGAAAAGCAAGAGCTGAAAATTGGATTGCACGAAAAAGAGCAGGTGTTCGAGGCAAAGCTTTAGAATATCATATAGATAGCTTACCACTTAATGTTAAAAAAGCATTATATGTTGAAGAAGAAAGTGCTAGTTATGTTGTTTCGCCGATAGAACCTTTACAACTTTGGATGACTGCATTTGAACAGTTATCCGTTGAAGAACAATCTATTGTTGCCTCATGGTTGATGCGAAACGGTATTAAAGATTTTATTACTTTTATTAATAAACAGAAAAAAGATAATTAGTGTTATTGTATAAGCTGCGCTATACTTTAACGCCCGTGAAATTTAGCTGCTATGGAATAAACAATGGAAAGTCAGTTTCAATTAACAAATAGTAAAGAAATTATTGCTTATTTAGCTCAAAAATTCCCGAATTGTTTTACCCTTGAAGGTGAAGCAAAACCATTAAAGATTGGAGTTTTTCAAGATATCCTTTCTCGTCTGGATGGTAATGAAGTACTTAGTAAAACTAAACTCCGTGCTGCACTACGTGCATATACCATGAGTTGGCGCTACTTGTATAGTATAAAAGAAGGGACTAACCGTATTGACTTGGATGGCAACCCTCATGAAGTCATCAATCGAGAACAGATGGAGCATGCTCAACAACAATTGAAAGAAAGTAAGGAAAAAGCTAAAAAACTCCTTAAAGATCGTACAAAAGAAAAACGTAAAACTATACGTGAGCCTTCTAAAAAGGCTAAAACTCTAAAAATTGGTGATTCTGTTAAAGTTGTAGTAGGTAAGAAACCTATAAAAGTACAAATAATTAATATTGAAAAAGAGCATATTAAAGTAAAGGTTGGTACAGGTATGGAATTAACGGTTAAACCTGAACTTATTATCAACAAGTAGAGAATTTGAATGAATAAATTACTGAAAGGTATTATTACAACTGGTCTTATTTTAGGTATTGTTAGTCAAAGTGTTCAGGCAAAGCCACAAGTTGGAGAACAAATACCTGTTTTGATGCAAGACGAGATTCACCAAGTTGTTGCTAAACGTGTAACCAATTTTTTTACCCAATCACATTATCGTAATTTTGCCTTAAATGGTGCTTTTTCTGCTCAGATTTTTGATCGCTATTTCAAATTATTAGACGGTAATAAATTCATATTTATTCAAAGTGATGTGGATAGCTTTCGAAACAGGCAAGAGTCTTTAGGTCAAGAATTAATTGATGGCAATTTAAAAACGGCTTATGACATTTATAATCTTTTTTTAAAAAAACGCTATAACCGTTATCAATATGCGCTTACAGTTTTACAGCGTCCTATGGATTTTTCTGTTAATGATGAAGTTGATTTTAATCGTGAAGAAATTGCATGGCCAATTTCTGAAGCCGAACTTGATGCCTATTGGAATAAACGCGTTAAATATGACGAACTAAGTTTATCTTTATCTGGGAAAAATGAAAAAGAGATTCGCGAGGTATTAACTAAACGTTATAATCGCGTTCTAAAGACTATCATACAATCAAATAATGAAGATGCGTTTCAGGTATTTATGAATGCATTTGCAAGAGAAATCGACCCCCACACTAGCTATTTAGCACCACGTAAAAAACGAGATTTTGATTCTGAAATGAGTTTATCATTTGAAGGTATTGGGGCAACATTAAGTCAACAAGACGACTATACCGTGATTATGTCTTTTGTCACTGGCGGACCTGCTGAAAAAAGTAAGCTGTTTTCTGTTGGCGATAAAATCATTGGCGTAGGTCAAAGTGATTCTGCAATTGAAGATGTTATCGGTTGGCGTTTAGATGATATTGTCGATAAAATTCGTGGACCAAAAGGGACTATAGTTAAGTTAGAAATTTTACCAGCAGGTAACAATAGTAAGGCCAAAGTCATTGAGCTTACTCGTGATAAAATTCATTTTGAAGATCGTGAAGCGAAATTGAAGATCATTGATAATCAGCGCGGTAAAGTAGGGGTTATTGAAATACCGAGTTTCTACATGGGATTAACCGAAAAAGTGGAATCTCTTTTATCGAAAGCGAATAAAGAAAATTTACAAGGTCTGGTTATTGATTTACGTGATAATGGTGGCGGTTCATTAGCCGAGGTTATTACTTTAACTGGTTTATTTATTGATAGTGGACCTGTTGTTCAAGTACGTGACAATTTGCAAAAAGTTATTACTTACGATGATAAAAATAAAGGTATCGAATATACCGGACCACTTGTTGTAATGGTTAATCGCTATAGTGCATCAGCATCAGAAATATTTTCTGCTGCTATGCAAGATTATGGGCGCGCATTAATTGTTGGTGAAACGACTTATGGTAAAGGAACTGTACAAACTTCTCGTAACATTTCTTATCCGGTTGATGCAAGATTACATCCTAATTGGCCTGAACTAGGCGGTGCTCAATACACTATTCAAAAGTTTTATCGTATCAATGGAGGTAGTACTCAATTAAAAGGTGTTGAGCCGGACATTGAAATGAATAAAGTTAAGTATGTTGATGAAACAGGTGAACGATTCTTAGATAATGCATTACCTTGGGATAAAATAGCATCAGCTGATTATTTGACTGTTGCCAATATTAAGCCGTTATTACCTGATTTAGAATCGCAACATTTAACTCGAATTTCACAGAATCCTGAATTTATTTATATTGATGAAGATATCAAAAGGCTTAATGATAAAAAAGATCGTCAATATATTGTTTCGCTTAATAAGAAAAAACGAGAAGCAGAACAAAAAACTAATGAAGAGCGTGGTTTAAAAAGAATGAATGAACGTTTAAATAAAGCTGGTTTACCATCAATCACTAAATTAGATGATTTACCTAAAGATTATAAACAACCTGATGCTTACTTGGATGAATCTATCGAGATATTACTTGATTTTGCGCCTAAATATCCCAGATTAAAAGGTAATAGCTCTATTAACGAGATTATCTCGTTTGATTCACCAATCGAACAGACTAATTAATAATAAAAAATAATTGGAGATAATAAAAATGTGTTCAAATTTAAAGTATGCTTTGATCACGACAGTTGGTATACTAGCTGTTTTAGCGACATTTGGTACCATTGTTTACATGAATTAAAAAAACTTGATTAATTGTTTGGTGATTATTATAGTATGCAGCCTGCTTGAAAAAAACAGGCTCTAATAATTAGGTGAGGTGTCCGAGTGGTTGAAGGAGCACGCCTGGAAAGTGTGTATACGGCAACGTATCAAGGGTTCGAATCCCTTCCTCACCGCCATAAATATTTAGTCATTGAAGGATAGAACCATCAGGTTCCGCATTACTGCAGGAACTAACTATTAGAGTTACTTTAACAAAATGTAATTAAAGTTAGTTACCTAAAATGACAAGCAATACCTTCCTCTCCTCGATCATTTGGAGCCATTATGGAAAACTTACACACAGTTCAGGACTTTATACGTTGGACAGCATCACAAATTAGTCTATCAGATGTCTTTTTAGGTCATGGTACAGATAATCCTATTGATGAATCTAAACAATTAATTTTAGCAACGTTAGGGTTATCGTTGTTTATTCCTTCGGAGTTTTATTCTGCAAATCTGACTAATGAAGAAAAAAATCAACTTTTTGATGTTATTCAAAAACGAATTAAAGATCGTGTACCAACCCCTTATTTAACTAATCAAGCTTGGTTTTGTGGCCATTCTTTTTACGTTGATGAACGTGTATTAATTCCTCGTTCTCCTATTGGTGAACTCATTAATAACCATTTTGAACAGCTAATATTCGCTGAACCTAAAAATATTTTAGATTTGTGCACAGGCAGTGGTTGTATTGGTATTGCTTGTGCTTATGAGTTTGCTGATGCTCAAGTTGATATCACCGATATTTCATTAGAAGCATTAGATATTGCAAAAACAAATATTGAAATGCACGAAATGGATTTTCGAGTTACACCTATTTTGTCAGATCTATTTAATGATGTGCCTGTAAAACAATATGACCTAATTGTCACAAATCCACCTTACGTTGATAGTGAAGATATGAGTGATTTGCCAGATGAGTTTTTATATGAACCTAAATTAGCATTAGAGGCGGGCTTCGATGGTTTAGATTTGGTAAAAACAATTTTACGAGATGCGATAGATTATTTAGCTCCAGCGGGTATATTAGTTTGTGAAGTTGGTAATAGCTGGATTAGCTTACAGCAACAATATCCAGATGTCCCATTTAATTGGATTGAATTTAAGTATGGTGGTCTGGGCGTGTTTGCAATCACTCGTGAAGAGTTGATTCAATATCATTACTGTTTTAAATAAGCTGCTTTCAATAATTGGAATAAATTTATTATGGCTGGAAACTCAATCGGAAAATTATTCAAAGTGACCACTTTTGGTGAATCACACGGCGTAGCATTAGGGTGTATTGTCGATGGCGTTCCACCTGGACTTGCATTAACTGAATCAGATATGCAACATGACCTTGACCGTCGTAGACCCGGCTCATCTCGTTATACTACTCAACGCCGAGAAGCCGATCGAGTCAAAATCTTATCAGGTGTATTTGAAGGTGTGACAACAGGGACAAGTATTGGATTACTTATTGAAAACACCGATCAACGTTCTCAAGATTATAGCAAAATTAAAGATATCTTTAGACCAAGCCATGCAGATTATACTTACCAAAATAAATATGGCATACGCGATTATCGTGGCGGCGGTCGTTCTTCTGCTCGTGAAACTGCCATGCGCGTTGCCGCTGGCGCGATTGCAAAAAAATATCTGCAAGAAAAGCTTGGTATAACCATTCGTGGTTATTTGGCTCAGATGGGCGATGTAAAATGCGAATTAAAAGATTGGCAACAAGTTGAACAAAATCCATTTTTTTGTGCTGATGAAAGCCAATTAGAGGCACTTGATCAGTTGCTCAGGTCACTGAAAAAAGAGGGTGACTCAATTGGCGCTAAAGTCTGTATTGTTGCCGAGCATGTTCCAGTAGGTTTTGGTGAACCCGTATTTGACAAATTAGATGCTGAACTTGCGCATGCGTTAATGAGTATTAATGCAGTGAAGGGCGTTGAAATTGGTGATGGTTATGCGGTTGTTAATAAACGAGGCAGTGAAAATCGAGATGAAATAACCAAGCAAGGTTTTTTATCTAACCATGCTGGCGGTATTTTAGGGGGTATTAGCTCAGGACAAACGATATTAGCCAGTATCGCCTTAAAGCCAACACCAAGCATTGAAATTGCTGGACAATCAATTAATATCTATGGCGAGACCGTTGAAGTATCGACCCATGGTCGACATGATCCATGTGTAGGAATACGAGCCGTACCTATCGCTGAAGCGATGGTTGCTATAGTGCTAATGGATCATTATCTTCGCTATCGCGCTCAATGTAATGATGTCAATTCGCTATGAGTGATGAGTTACTTATCTTACTGTTTACTATTGCTATTTTAGCGGGTTTTATTGATTCAATTGCAGGTGGCGGTGGTTTATTAACCGTACCTGCTTTACTTGCGGTTGGACTGCCGCCAGCCAGTGCTTTGGCGACTAATAAATTACAAAGCTGTGGTGGTTCATTTTCTGCTAGTTTATATTTTATTCGTCAGCGAATGGTCGATTTAAAGCAGCAAAAGTGTTCAATCATGTGTGCTTTTGTTGGATCGGCAGTTGGAACATTGTCGGTTATGCATGTCCAAGCTGATTTTTTAAAGCTATTACTGCCTATTTTAACCATTGGCGTGGGTCTTTATTTTTTGCTTTCTCCAACCATCGGTGCAAACGATCGTAAAAGTCGCTTTTCACTTATCCAATTTGCACTAATACCAGCTTTGGCAATTGGTTTTTATGATGGATTTTTTGGGCCTGGCGCGGGTTCATTTTATGCGTTAGCCTATATCACACTGGCTGGCTTTAATTTAACTAAAGCGACAGCACATACCAAAGTGTTAAACTTCACTTCAAATTTAGCTGGTTTACTGTTTTTTATTGTTGGTGGTGAAGTGATATGGTCAATTGGGCTGGTCATGTTAGTTGGTCAATTTATAGGTGCAAGACTTGGTGCTAAGATGGTCATTGCTAAAGGACGCAAATTAATCAGACCCATGCTAATTACTGTTTCTACGCTTATGAGTATAAAATTAATTTACGAAAACTTCTTTTAATTGCCCACCATTTTAATCATTAATATTTATTTTTCATCACTATTTTACAATAGCACAACAAAATCGTTGTTAAAAACTTTCAGGAAAGTATGTGTTTGAGTATAAAAAGATAACAATTATTTACTTCACTTAAATATGATTTAGTATATATTTGTGTTAAGCAAGATAGTTTGTGTTAAGGCATTAACTGATATCATGAAACTTCAACAATTACGTTATATTTTAGAAATTGCACGTTCAGGCTCAATTAATGAAGCAGCTAAAAATTTGTACATTACACAACCGAGTTTATCAACGGCGGTAAAAGATTTAGAAGCTGAATTTGGTATTGAGATTTTTGTACGTACCTCCAAAGGCGTTTCACTTTCGACTGATGGTGTTGAGTTTTTAGGTTATGCTAAACAAGTCTTAGATCAGGCTGAGCTATTGGAACAACATTATTCAAAAAAAGTACCTTCTAAGCAGCTATGTAGTATATCTACCCAACATTATGCTTTTGCAGTTAATGCTTTTGTTAATTTAATTAAAAAAAATCATACAGATGAATACGAGTTTACGCTTAGGGAAACAAGAACATACGATATTATCAGCGATGTAGCCAATTTACGAAGTGAGGTTGGTATCTTATATTTGACTGATTTTAATCAAAAGGTGATTTTGCGATTACTGAAAGAACATCGTTTAACCTTTAATCCACTTTTTGAAGCTCATCCTCATGTATTTATTAGTGCTCATCATCCATTAGCTGTGATGAAATCATTAACTTTAGTTGATTTAGATGATTATCCTTATCTCTCTTTCGAGCAGGGGGAGTATAATTCGTTTTATTTTTCAGAAGAGATTTTAAGTACGGTTTATCATAAAAAGAGTATTCATGTGAGCGATAGGGCAACTTTGTTTAACCTATTACATGGACTTAATGGTTATACCATTAGTACAGGGATTTTAAGTACTGATTTAAATGGTTCTGATATTTTATCAATACCATTAAATGTCGAAGAAAAGATCCTAATTGGTTGGATAACATCACAAAAAGTCCAATTAAGTATATCTGCCCAAAATTATATTGAGGCGTTAAAAAAACTAATCCAAGAAGAGTATGGTTTTGAACTCAAATAAATCCTGTCGTTAACTAAATAAATCAAATTGCTATTTTTATAAATTTCTGTATAATTGTGCAGTTCATATATTCACTATATGAATACCGAGGAGTGTCTGAATTAGAGATCGGTCATTCCATATTTTATATTTATTTTAAGAGGTTTATCATGTCTCTAACTGTAGAAGCTAAAGCGAAAATCGTTGCCGAATATGGTCGTGGCACTAATGACACAGGTTCAACTGAAGTTCAAGTTGCTCTTTTAACTGCGCGTATTAATGATTTACAAGGTCATTTTTCTGAGCACAAAAAAGATCATCATAGCCGTCGTGGTTTATTACGTATGGTGTCTAGCCGACGTAAATTATTAGATTATTTACGTCGTAAAGATATCGAACGTTATAACCAATTGATTAAAAAACTCGGTTTACGTCGCTAATTTATAATCTACTTGAAAAGAGGCTTAGGCCTCTTTTTCGTTGTGAAAAATCGATGCTCTGATATAATACTGAGCTTAAAAAATTAATATTTTATGTAAGTCAACAAAGTTAAGATTATATCTCATGTTTCGCGCGACTAATGAGAGCTCTATAATTTATAGATTTGTCATTAGTCGTGACAGTGAAATAATCTTTTTGTTGAATATATCCCCACATTGTTGAAGAGAATATCAATACGCGCAGCATAATGCTTTGTCCTGTCGAAATATCAAACTTCAACATAATAAATAACAAGAGGAAATTATTTTGTTTAATCCGACATACCAAAAATTTCAATATGGTCGTCATACTGTGACTTTAGAAACAGGTATTATGGCCCGTCAAGCAACTGCTGCAGTTATGGTTAATATGGATGATACTGCTGTATTTGTCACTGTTGTTGCCAATAAGAAAGTAAAAGAAGGTCAAGACTTTTTCCCATTAACGGTTAATTACCAAGAACGTACCTATGCTGCAGGGCGTATTCCCGGCGGATTTTTTAAACGTGAAGGTCGCCCAAGTGAAGGCGAAACCCTAATTGCACGTTTAATTGACCGACCACTTCGTCCATTATTCCCGGAAGGATTTGTTAATGAAATCCAAATTATTGCAACCGTGGTTTCAGTAAATCCTGATGTGAGCCCAGACTTAGTTGCTATGATAGGTGCTTCTGCTGCGCTTTGCTTATCGGGTGTGCCATTCCATGGCCCTATCGGTGCTGCGCGTGTTGGTTTTATTAATAATGAATTTGTATTAAATCCATCTGTAATAGAACTTGCTACAAGTCGTTTAGATTTAGTGGTTGCTGGAACTAAAAGTGCAGTATTAATGGTTGAATCTGAAGCTGATTTACTTACTGAAGATCAAATGTTAGCGGCAGTGGTATTTGGTCATGAGCAACAACAAGTTGTTATTGATAATATTAATGAATTTGTAAAAAAAGCCAATTGCGAAAAATGGGATTGGGTAGCACCAGCTAAAAACGAAGTATTATATAATGCCATTGTTGAACTCGCTAAAGAGCGCTTAGGTGAAGCTTATCGTATAACCGAAAAGCAAGCTCGTTATGCGAAAATTGATTTAATCAAAGAAGAAGTATTAGCAGCATTAAAAGAACAAAATGAAGAAGTTGATGAAAACGAAGTGCTTAATATTATCGTCGATTTAGAAAGCCAAATTGTTCGTAAGCGTGTTATTGCAGGCGAACCTCGTATTGATGGTCGCGAAAAAGATATGATTCGTGCACTTGATATCCGTACGGGTGTTTTACCAAGAACGCATGGTAGTGCACTATTTACACGTGGCGAAACACAAGCATTAGTCACCGCAACATTAGGTACAGAACGTGATGCACAAATCATTGATGAACTAACGGGTGAATATACTGAGCGTTTCTTACTTCATTACAATTTTCCTCCATATTCTGTTGGTGAAACAGGTATGGTAGGTTCACCAAAACGTCGTGAAATTGGTCATGGACGTTTAGCTAAACGCGGTGTTGCGGCAGTAATGCCAAGTCGTGAAGAGTTTCCATACACTGTTCGAGTGGTATCAGAAATTACCGAATCAAATGGTTCATCTTCGATGGCTTCTGTTTGTGGCGCTTCACTTGCGCTTATGGATGCTGGCGTGCCAATTAAATCATCTGTTGCTGGTATTGCTATGGGGCTGGTCAAAGAAGGCGATCAGTTTGTGGTATTGTCAGATATTCTTGGTGACGAAGACCACCTTGGCGATATGGACTTTAAAGTAGCCGGTACGCGTGAAGGCGTTAGTGCATTACAAATGGATATCAAAATTGAAGGTATCACTAAAGAAATTATGCAAGTAGCGCTTAATCAAGCAAAAGGTGCACGTTTACACATTTTAGGTGTAATGGAACAAGCAATTAATAAACCTCGCCAAGAAATTTCGGAATTTGCACCACGTATTTATACAATGAACGTAAATCCTGATAAGATTCGCGATATCATCGGTAAAGGCGGTGCAACAATTCGAGCCTTAACTGAAGAAACAGGCACAACTATTGAAATTACTGATGATGGCACAGTTAAGATTGCGGCTTCAGATGGTAATAAAGCGAAAGATGCCATGGCACGTATTACTAATTTAGTTGCTGATGTCGAAATTGGTAAAATTTATACAGGTAAAGTAACGAGAATTGTTGATTTTGGTGCATTTGTATCTGTGATTGGTGGAAAAGAAGGGCTTGTGCATGTTTCTCAAATAGCTGATCATCGAGTCGAAAAAGTGATTGATTATTTAAAAGTTGGTCAAGAAGTAAAAGTTAAAGTACTAGAAATTGATCGCCAAGGCAGAATCCGTTTGAGTATGAAAGATGCTGTTGAGCAGTCAGACGAAGTTGCTCCAACTGCAGAATAAAAATCTTATTCACTAGGGGAAAAAAATGAGATTATTCAACCTGAGAACTGTGTACTGCTTTTTGCTAGCTGTTATTCTCTTGTCTGGTTGTTCTAACTCTCAGCCTTTGCTTGCTGTCCCTGAGCAAATTTCATATGATGATGAGTTAAAAATTGCTCAGATCAGCCAGCTCCTATCAAAAAAAGATCTTGATACTGTAACTCGAATGCAGCTCATATTGCAGCGAGGTATTGCTTACGATTCCTTAGGTTTTAAAGCTTTTGCGCAAAGCGATTTTTCGTATTTATTGAGTTTAAATTCTGAAATTCCTGATGTTTACAACTTTTTAGGAACTTACGCATTAAGAGATGGCGATTTTGATGCAGCTTTGGTGTCATTTAATACCTTATTAGAGCTTGATCCAGCTTATACCTATGCATATTTGAATCGTGCTATTACTTTGTATCGCACAGGTCATTATCAAGCTGCTGAGCGTGATGCATTCCAGTTTTATCAATATGATGTGAATGAACCTATCAGAATTTTATGGCTTTATCTGATTGAAAAAGAAATCGACAATCAAGCTGCCAAAATTAAGCTACAAAAACGTTATGATCTGATTAATGATAAAACGATTTATAGTGGCAATATTATTGCATTTTATTTAGGTAAAATAAGTGAATCTAAATTAATGCAGAACCTTCAACAAGGTGTTGAGAATAATCGACAATTAGCCGAGCGCCTTTGTGAAGCCTACTTTTACTTAGGAAAATATTATCAAAGTAAAGGTGACAATGAGCGTGCCAAAATGTTATTTAAATATGCTTTAGCCAATAATATTTATAACTATGTTGAACATCAACAGGCACTCTACGAAATGAAGTTACTTGAAGAAGAGTAACAAGAGTCATGCCAGTTTTAAAAGTGAAAATATTGTTATAGCGTAGTTCTGATTTGCCAAATAATATGTTATCAACATTAGATAATGCAGTTAGCTTTATCTTTGATCGTATAAATATCAATTAATTTTGAATTTATATCGGATAGTTGCTGAGTTAATATTGGCAGTTAGTTATTGGGGTGAGTTGTAAATTTTCAATTTAGTGAACTGGCATAAATTTATATCTGCTTTCTTTATTCAGTTTAGCAAAATAAGATAGAATGTTATCGGTATTAGTTAATAATTATCAATTGCTTTGCTAATTAATTAAATAAGTAAGTTTATATATTTAAAATTTATAAGCGAGTTTACATGACAAAAGAAGTTTCTTTTATTGACCTTGGTTTATCCGAGGATATCCTTAATGCATTAAATGATCTTGGTTTTAGCAAACCATCACCTATACAATCTGAATGTATACCTCTATTATTAGAAGGTAACGATGTATTGGGAATGGCGCAAACAGGTAGTGGTAAAACTGCTGCATTTTCAATCCCTTTCCTAATGAATATTGATGCAAGCCTAAAAGCACCACAACTTTTAGTTCTAGCGCCAACACGAGAGCTGGCTATGCAAGTTGCAGATGCTTGTTCTGAATATTCAAAATATATGAAAGGGATAAAAGTACTAGCTTTATATGGAGGCCAGCGTTATGACGTGCAATTACGTGCGTTAAAACAAGGACCACAAATTGTGGTTGGTACACCAGGACGTTTGCTTGATCACTTAAATCGTAAAACACTGGATCTTTCCAATCTGAAAGGTTTAGTACTTGATGAAGCTGACGAAATGTTAAGAATGGGCTTTATTGATGATGTTGAAAGCATCATGGCGACGATTCCCGAAAATCATCAAACAGCATTATTTTCAGCAACGATGCCCGCGCCAATTCGTCGTATTACTAAACGATTTATGCATAATCCTAAAGAAGTTCAAATTAAAGGTACTAATCAAACAGCGCCTGATATTGACCAAAGTTATTGGCTTGTTCGAGGTATGCGTAAAAATGAAGCGATTGTTCGCTTTTTAGAAGCTGAAGATTTTGATGCAGCGATTATTTTTGTTCGAACAAAATCGGCTACTTTAGATGTGGCAGAAGTGCTTGAAAAACACGGTTATAGCTGTGCGGCTTTAAATGGCGATATGACACAACAATTGCGTGAACAAACATTAGATCGTTTACGCAATGGTCGATTAGATATTTTAATTGCAACAGATGTTGCGGCTCGTGGTTTAGATGTTGAGCGCATCAGCTTAGTTATCAATTATGATATTACGTTAGATTCCGAATCTTATGTTCACCGTATCGGTCGTACTGGCCGAGCTGGTCGAGCCGGTCGTGCTATTTTATTCGTTGATAGTCGTGAACGTCGTTTGCTTAAAAATATCGAACATACCATAAAAAAACCAATCCCAGAAGTTGGATTGCCATCTAAAGAGTTGCTGGAAAAACGTCGTTTAGCTAAATTTACGGAGCAAGTCCAAAAACAGTTAGAAAGTAGTGATTTAGATCAATACCAAAATTTATTAGCGAAAATACAAGCTGACAGTGGTGCAGGTCTTGAAACAATTGCAACTGCTTTGCTCAAATTAGCGCAAGGTGAACGTCCACTGATTCTTCCACCTGATCCGGTATTTAAGCCATCTCGTGACACTCGTGATCGAGATAACCGTAGTGGTGAGCGCCGCCTACGAGGAGATAACCGCGAAACACCAAAACGTCGTGAGCGTCGCGATGTGGGTGATATGGATATGTACCGTATCGAACTTGGTAAAGAAAACGGTGTTGAAGTGCGGCATATCGTTGGTGCAATTGCCAATGAGGCCGATATTAGTAGCCGTTATATTGGCAATATCAAACTTTATGATACTTATTCAACTGTTGAATTACCAAAAGGCATGCCAAAAGATATGTTAAAACACTTTGAAAAAGTCAGAGTTCTTAATCAGCCAATGAAAATGAGCTTGGTTAATGGCACAATGTCTGAATCTAAGCGAAACCGTAAAGGTAGCAAATCTGATACATCAGATAAAGGATTTGCTAAAAAACGCGGTCGTCCTTCAGCGCCTAAATTTTAATAATGTAACCTCTGCTGTCTGGCAGAGGTCTGTTCACTTCATGTTATTTGTACAACTATTGCCAAAGTGGTTTATTGTTATATTCTGTCAATATTTATTCAGAAAACTAATTATATGACTGGTAAGAAAACAATGGGTTGTTTACACTTCATGATGAAAATAATCATTTAAAAAGCTCATAAAACGTTTTGCCTAAAATCGCTTAAACATTTCGTTTTCTATCTTTTGACTTACCCTTTTATTTTAGGGCTGGTTGGTTTCGTGAATTTGTAATGGATACGATGGCGAGCACACAACCCACCTAGAAAATGATGCTATCTGTTTTCGTGTTTAATATGCAATGTGAGTCATGTTATTGAATGTTTAATGGAGTCTTTCAGTACGATAAATTGTTGGACGATTGACCATAAAGTAGTTAGCCAAATCGATGACGGTGATTTTTTTATGATATAAGCGCCGTATCGCTTGTTTGGAAGACGCGTTATACAGTCATTTTTCAAATTACGCTAAACAACGCAAGTAATTCCGATATATGCCTTAAAAACTCAATCAAAATTTGTTAGAGCGGTTAGTTATCAAGTTATTATAAATAACTAAAACAAAACAGCGTTAGTACTTTGCCCTAAGTTATGATTAAGAGTATACTATGAATCATATCAACTGGTAATAGAGGTGTAGAGCATGACAGATTCTTTAAACAAATGTAAAGCAAACGAAACAGCCGCATGTTGTTGCGTGGATGTGGGTACAATAATTGACAATGAAGATTGTAGCGCTGAATATGAGCGCGTTTTTGCGACAGAATCTGAAGCTCAACAAAAGTTGGCATCATTAACACAAGCTGCCAAAGATGTTGAAACTGAGCCTTGCCAAATTGAGAGCAATATTGAAAAAATTAATGATGGCTTTAAATTAACAGTAAAATTCACTTTTTGCTGTGGTGCAGAATCCATGATTTTCCAATTAAAATTACGTTAATTAAATATTGATGAAAGTTTGTATTATGAGACATGGTGAAGCAGGATTTTCTGCTTCATCAGATTCAAGTCGGACATTAACAAATTATGGTATTATTCAGTCAAATCAAGCTGGAATATGGCTTAAACAGCAAAATTATCAATTTGATTTTGGCTTAGTGAGTCCTTATCTACGAGCACAACAAACATTGACAGAATTATCATCGCATGTTCGTGTCGATAAAGTTGAAACTAATCGATTTTTAGTACCTAGTGGTAGCCCATCTCATATTGTTGACGTATTAACATTATTGTTAGCCGATGGGATTGAAAATGTGATTGTGGTATCACATTTGCCATTAGTAGGATATTTAGTTAATGAACTTTGTCCACAAGTCTCTCCGCCTATGTTTCCTACTGCTGCAATTGCTTGTATTAATTTATTGCCAGAATCTGCGGGAAAGCTTGAATGGTTTTATCAAGCAGAGTAAAAAAACTCAATCTTTTTGATTTACCTTTAACTGGTCGAACCTTAATTGAAGCATCGGCAGGAACCGGTAAAACTTATTCGCTCGCCTTTATTTATTTAAGATTATTGCTTGGTATTGGTCAAAATAGTTATCCAAGACCCTTAGACGTTAATGAAATTTTGGTTGTTACTTTTACTAAAGCTGCAACTCAAGAACTACGTTCACGGATAAGACAAAATATTCAAGAATTACGAATTGGACTACAACAACAGCAGCATAAAGATCCGATTTATCAACAACTCATTGAGTTAATCGATGATCACAAATTAGCAATACAACGACTTACTGTAGCTCAACAATCAATGGATGACGCGGCAATTTATACTATTCATAGTTTTTGTCAGCGTATATTAACTAGCCATGCGTTTGAGTCAGGTGTTTTATTTGAACAAAAGCTAATTTCTGATGAATCTCAACTGAAATTAAGGGTAACACAAGAGTTTTGGCGTCACTATTTTACGCCACTTGATAAACAGCTTGCTTATTTGGTACTTGCTACATGGCAAGATCCAGCTGCATTATTAAAAGATATCACACCTTATTTAGGTTTAAATCTTAACAATACTAACAAGTTAAATCCAGATATCGGTACAACAATTAAGGCGTTTTATCTAAAAAATTATGAAATAATTGAAAATGTTAAAAAGTCTTGGTTAGATTTATCTGATGAATTAGTCAATATCATTACTCAATCAGGTGTCAGCAAACAATCTTATAGTAGCCGATATTTACCCAATTGGGTCATTAAAGTATCAGCATGGGCTAACAGCGCAACTCAAACGTTTGAATTACCAGATGAACTTAAAAAATTTAAGCAATCGGTATTAATCGAAAAGACAAAAGAAGGAAAGAATGCGCCATGTCATTTTGTTTTTGAACAAATTGACGATCTATATACACAGTCGTTGGACTTGCGTAGCCAAATCTTAATGGATATTGTTAGCGTGATTCAAAAAGGGCTTTATGACGAAAAGCTCAAACATGGTGAAATGAGCTTTGATGATCTTATTGGGCAACTTAACCGCGCGTTACAAGCAAAAACAGGTAAACGATTAGCGCAATCTATAGCGTCAAAATACCGCGTTGCCTTGATTGATGAATTTCAAGATACCGATCCCACGCAGTACCAAATTTTTAACCGTATTTATGATAACCAACAGCCAGATCGAGGTTTACTCTTTATTGGCGATCCCAAACAAGCGATTTACAGCTTTCGGGGAGCTGATATATTCACTTATTTAAAAGCTAAACAATCGACTGGAGAAAATTATTTTACTATGGATGTCAACCATCGTTCATCGGTTTCGATGGTTAAAGCGGTTAATCAATTATTCGCTAATTGTAATAATCCATTTATATTTGAAGATATTCCATTTTTACCCATGGATGCGGCAAAAAGGAATCAACAAAAGTCTTTGCAAGTGAATAACCAAGAAGTTGCCGCACTCACAGCTTATTTACTGCCTGATGGCATTGCAACCAATACAGATTATCAAGAACATATAGCAAGTTGTTGTGCTAATCAAATTTTGTCTTTATTGTCTAATTCTTCAATATTAATTGATAATGAAGAAAAACAACGCCCTGTCACTACAGCTGATATTGCGATCTTAGTTCGCACAGGTCGTGAAGCCGAAATTATTCAACAAAAATTGTCCAATTACGGCATTAAAAGTGTTTATTTATCAAACAATAGTAGTGTCTTTTCTTCAATTGAGGCAAATGATGTATTGAGTTTATTGCAAGCGGTCTTAATGCCTGAAAACGAAACAACATTAAGACTAGCATTAATGACATCATTATTAGGGCAAACCATGACTGAACTTGAACAAATCACTGACGATCAAGACAGATGGGAAAGTTTAGTTGAAGAGTTCAAACAATACCAAGCAATTTGGCAATATTATGGTGTATTAGTGATGTTACGCAGAATGATGAAAAAACGTCATTTAGCTGAAAACATATTAGCTCGCCAAGATGGTGAACGAACGTTAACCAATTTAATGCATTTAGGCGAGTTACTCCAAGAAGCATCAAATGAATTAGATAGTCCACATGCGTTAATGCGTTGGTTGACAAAACAAATAGTTAGCCCCGATCCTAATTTAGAAAATCACCAGCAACGCCTTGAAAGTGATGAAAACCTTGTCAAAATAATTACTATTCATAAATCCAAGGGGCTGGAATTCCCAATTGTGTGGTTGCCATTTATTTCGATGTATCGTGAGGCGGATAGTCAATTTTATCATGATAAAGACAATGACTATCAAACAACCTATGCATGGTTACTGTCCGACGAGATTAAACAACAGATAGAAAATGAACGCCTTGCTGAAGATTTGCGGTTATTATATGTAGCAATGACCCGTTCAGTTTATCATTGCAGTATTGGGCTTGCGTCGTTGAAGAAAAGTCAATCAGCGATTAATCATTTATTAAAAAATGAACTAAGATCAATTGCCAATATGGCCAATTTAGTTGAAGTACAATTACCGATAGAGAACGAACAGTATATTTCTCAAATTTTACCAAGCCAATTCTTATCGGCGAATGAGTTTTCGCGTAAGCTATCAAGCAGTTGGCGAGTCACAAGTTATACTGAATTACAAAAACATAATCATGCCATATTGGCTTACAATCCCGATATTATTAATGATTGGGATGAGCTCCAACTTGAACCTGCTAATGCTCCGTCAACCGATATACAATATGATATCCACCACTTTCCGAAAGGGGCATATGTGGGTACATTAATGCACAGCATTATGGAAGAGATCACACCAGATAACCTTGATGAATTATGTAATCAAATGGTAAAAAAACTCAATTTAGAGACAGCATGGAGTGGTGTAGTAACGAATTGGATGCAACAAGTATTGACTACACCACTGCATGATCCAAATTTAATATTATCGCAAGTGTTAATGGGGCAACATATTAACGAATTACAATTTTATCTTCCTATACGCAAAACTGTAACTAGCCAGCAATTAGATAGTCTGTGCAAACAATATGATCGTTTATCAAGATTATGTCCTAAGTTAGATTTTGATTCGGTACAAGGCATGCTAAGAGGGTTTATTGATTTAGTCTTTAAATTCGAAGGGAAATATTATTTGGTTGATTATAAATCAAATTGGTTAGGTGAATGCGTTGATTCTTATAATCAAGAAGCACTAGAAAAAGTGATGTGTGAACATCGCTACGACCTACAATACCAACTTTACTGTTTAGCCTTGCATCGCTTTTTAAAAGGTCGTTTAGCCAATTACCAATATCAAACCCATTTTGGGGGCGTTTACTATCTGTTTTTGCGTGGTATGCCCGAGCATGGTATCTTTTACCATCTACCTGAGCAAGCGTTTATCGAAGAACTTGATAAGTTGTTTGAAGGGAATGTATCGAATGAGCTATAAGACATTAAAAACTCTCAGTGTTGAAAAATAGATTAAATAACTAAAAATAAGGCACAAGTGATTAGTGCCTTATTTTTTATATAGTTAATTGTTTTTAATTAACACTTAAAAACCAGTTGATAACTATAATATTTTTCTGTCAGTAAAAATTCAGGATGTACATTTGGTGTCCAAGAATCATCGCCACCAATCCCCATATGATAAGCATCAATGCTTACATATGCATATGGCTTGGGTGCTAATAAATGGCGGTGTGTTTTTACCATGAGTTGCTCAGTGCCATATTGATTGATGTTAAATTTAAATTGATGCCCAGTTATTGTCATTTCGTTAAGTTGCAGTTTTTTAACGTCGCAGCGCAATCCATTTTCACATGGATAAATATAAGGTGTATAAAGTTCTGAAAAAGGTAATGACCAATCACCAAAAGTAGCGGATGATTTTCGGTCAGGATAATTTTCATGAGGCCCTAAACCAAGCCATTTTACTTTTTTAGGGATTGGCTTCATTTGAAAACTTAAGCCAATTCGCGCTGGTGCGGGCATATCATTAGCGATATCAACTTGCACTGATAAAGTCAAATTGCCTTCTTGATCAAACTGATGTTGCCATCTACTTTGAATGACCTTTTTGTTTTTAAATAAGTATACATGTAAAGCTTCTATCACAATTTTATCAGTTGTTTGTGTGAGCTGTATATCTAGACATTGATGAGTAAGATTGTAATAACCAGCGGCTTTCCACTGCTCAATCCAAGCAAATGGATTATTATTACTATCATAATCGCCACTAATACCAATATCATTATCAATAGGAGCACGAATAAATTGATCAGTAAACGGCGAGGCTAATAGTGGTTTATTTCCTTTAATCCATTGGTAAAGTTGCCCTGTTTTTTTATTAAATTTCCAACGCTGGTGTTTGTAATTAACAATGTAATCATCTTGGTTTTCAGTCAATATTAGCTTACTTTTTGCTTGGCAAAAAGCTAATGGTGGAATATATGAATTAGCTAATCGCCACTGTTCCCATGCAACAATGTGACCGGCTTGTGACCATGGCGTAGATTTATTTTGAATAATACAGACTGTTAAATGTAAGTCTTCACAATTTAAATCACTTGGTATATTGTTAAGAAGGGTTATTTGTAATGAGCTATCTGGTTTAATATTAAGTTTAATTTTTCCGTTTTGATGTTTTTTTCCATTGACTAATAATTCCCAACACAAAATTTCATTATTTGTATGGCGGAATAAATATTCACTTGTAATATCAATAATCAACGGTTTTTGACTAACTAATTCAAATTGAAATGGCTGCTGCACTTTTTTTGCTTCTATTAGGCTAGGGTGAGAAGTCCTATCAGGAAACACTAATCCATCCAAACAAAATTGCCGATCATGATAAGCTTCACCAAAATCCCCACCATAAGCCCAATAACTACCGCCAGATTGAGTATAACGACGTATACCATGATCAGCCCACTCCCAAATGAAACCACCTTGTAACCTAGGATATTGTCTAAACGCTTGCCAGTATTTATAAAATGCTCCTAGGCTGTTGCCCATTGCATGGGCATATTCACATAAAATAAGTGGACGGTTTTCATCTGGCATTGAGACCCATTTTTTTATTGCCCATTTGGCAACGTTAGGGTGTGGCTGATCTTGTTCAACGCGAGCATACATTGGACAAATTATATCGGTGGCCGCAGAGTTAGCACCACCGCCTTCATATTGCACAGGACGAGTGGGATCGTTGCTTTTAATCCAAGCATAAAGTGCATCATGATTCGAACCATGTCCTGATTCATTTCCTAGCGACCAGATTATAATGGAAGGATGATTTCTATTGCATTGAACCATTCTTGTTACTCGTTCACTATAAGCAGAAAACCATCGAGGGTCTGCCGATAGGCGAGACATAGGAAACATACCATGTGATTCAATATTGGCTTCATCAACCAAATATAAACCATATTGATCACAAAGATCATACCAACGTGGATCATTAGGATAATGGCTGCATCTCACAGCATTAAAATTATGTTGCTTAATCAATTTTATATCATGTAACATTGCTTCTTCAGTCAACGCATATCCCAAATCAGGATAGAACTCATGGCGATTTGTACCTTTAATCAAAAGTGGTTTACCATTTAGGCATAGTTGCCCATTTTTGATTTCAACTGTTCTAAATCCAACGTTATAAGCTTCTGATTCAATTAATCCTGTTTTTTTGTGATATAAACTAACAATAATGCGATAAAGGTTTGGGTTTTCTGCGCTCCATAATTTTGGTTTGGTAATCGGTATTTCACAGTGTAAACGGTCAGTGTATCCTCCTTTTTCATCAGTGAAAGGTAAACCGATTGGTTGGATATGTTCAACAACCAATCTATCTTTATACCACAATTCAACACCGACATTTAATAAATCCATATTTCCATCATGTTGAACATCAACCTGTAGCGATAAAGTGGCATTTTGATAACAAGCGTCAAGTAAGGTGTCAATGAGGATATCACGTAAGTGTGGTTTAGGTTTATTCAGTAATGAAACTCCGCGAAAAATACCACTTAATCGCCACATGTCTTGATCTTCAAGATAACTGCCATCACACCATTTTAAAACTAATACTGCTATGCGGTTTTTGCCTACATGCAAAAAAGGCGTTAGATCAAATTCTGCTGGAATTCGGCTATCTTGCGAATAACCAACCCATTGTCCATTACACCAAAGATGAAAAGCAGAACTAACTCCATCGAATATAATCCGCGTATCACTTTTAACTAGCCATTCTTTAGTTATGGATATGTAGCGTGAATAACACCCAGTCGGGTTTTCTTCTGGCACATTAGGTGGATTATAAGGAAAAGGATAACGTATATTGGTATAAACTGGCGCATCATAACCATGCAATTGCCAATTAGAGGGTACTGGAATAGTTGTGCGATCTAACTCTTTTTGTAACCAAGATTCGGGTACTAGTTTGGGATTATTATAATAACTAAAAAACCAATCACCATTTAGCGATAATACCGAGTCTGAATTACTATTATTTTTAGCTTGTTGCTTATCTCGCCAGCTATGAAATTTTGGATGGCTATCAAGTCGATTAATATTTAAAATAGATAAATTATTCCAATCATGTCGGTTTATGATTTCATTAAAAGAAGGATTCATATATTTCCCCACTTATTCGGTTTGTTATGTCATGTTGACTGCTCATGATTACCAACATTATTATCATCGAGCTTTTATGGATTATAAATTACACGTGTTTAAAAACAGTGATGAAGTTAACATTTATCTAATCGTATACATTTTTATTTAATAAGTTTTTTACCGTTTTGGTATTTTTTAGAATGCTAATTACCCTTGTTGAAGTTGTATATAAAATGATAATTTTTAATGTGATATCAATCACACTATTAGTATTTAGTTTTTGAATAGTCGTTTTTATTAGTTATATTGAAATTACCTATTAAAAGGTATTGGATTGTTACCGACTTATAGCGGGCAAAACCTAAAGAATAGTTATGACTATTCTTTAGGTTTTTTTTTGCCTCAAATTTAAAAGATATTTATCTATTTTTAAAATAATGAATAGGAGGGGAAATGAAATTTTCAAAAAAAATAGTATGTAAAATAAAGATAAAACAAATTGCTTTAATGACTATGCTGGGATTAAGTTATTTACCAAATGCTTTGGCAGCAACTCAAGATGAGTTAGAAGCAAGAATTGCGTTATTAGAGCAAAAATTATTAGCACTTAGTCAAGAGTCTAATGATTTGAAAAAGCAAGTGATTGAGTCTAATAAACAGCTCGCTCAGTTAAATAATCATCTTCAAAAACAACAAATTGTTATAAATAATCAGGGAAAAACGCTTAAAAATAGTCAAAAACCAACAATTGTAAAACAACAGGGTTCTGTTAATCTTCCGACAGTAAGTAATGATAAACAAATAGTGCTAGTTAATACATCAAAAACTGGTACCACACAAGACGAAAATTATCTAGAAAAGACATCATTTACTTTAGCTGAATTTAAAGACTATATTAAAGATGAAATAGGGTTTTCTTATAACGGCTACTTCCGTGGTGGTTGGTCAACCTCAAGTAATGGCAAACCTAAAAATTATGCTGAAGGTGCATTAGGTCGATTTGGTAATGAATATGGTGGTTGGTATGATCTTATCTTTAAGCAAAAAGTCTATGATCAAGAGGGCAAAAGAGTTGATGCAATTGTTATGATTGATGGAAACGTGGCAACCAATAAAGCTGCGGGTTTATTTAATACTCAAGATGATAATCTTATGCAATTTTCAGATATCTATCTAGAAACTAAAGGTTTTGTGCCTAGATTTCCTGATGCGAAATTATGGGTTGGTAAACATTCTTTACCTTATAATGAAATACAAATGCTCGATTGGAAAACACAAAAAACGCCAGCAGGCGGGGGGATTGGGATCGAAAATCTTAAAGTGGGTATTGGTGCACTTGATTTAGCTTTAGTTAGAGCAGATGTAAATGTGAAAAATAAAAAAGATGTCATTAAAACGGATAGCGATGGTAATAAAATTACCCAATATAAAAAAGAAGAAGTTGATTTAAATGAATTAGAAATCCGCTATCGTGATATTCCATTATGGAAAGATGCAACGTTTGGTGTGAATGCGCGTTATTCAGCGCCAAATAAATCTAAAATTCAAAATAATATCTCTGTTAAAAATGCTTGGCTTGGTAGCTTTGTATTGCGTCAAAATGCATTTTTTGGTGGATTTAATCAGTTTACATTACAGACGGCCACCAATTCTGTAGCTTCACAGTTAGCTAACATTAATACTAATAATCCAGAGTTTGCCAGTAATTCGGATAATGACTATATTGGAACGCATACTGGTGGTAAAGCTTATCGCTTCGTATCAGAAGGTGAAGCCTATTTAAGCGATGATATGATTGTTGCTCATGCTTTGGCGTTAACTTCGGGCAATGATATTTATTCTTATGATCTTCATCTTGCGCATACCGATTTTATGAGCTTTAAATCAGCAATAAGACCTGCTTATATATGGGATACTTACAATCAAAGCGGTATTGAAGTAGGTTACTTTAGGCAAAAGAATAAAGTCAAAAGTAAAACTTATGTTGAAGAGGGATACAAAACAACACTTTATCATTCATTCAAAGTTGGAAAAAGTATTTTATCTTCAAGGCCTGATATCCGCTTTTATGTTTCTTATATAGAAGCGTTACAAAATGATATTAGTAAATTTGATTTTAATGGTGAAGATCATCAAATTAGTTTTGGTGTACAAACAGAAGTTTGGTTTTAATGATAATTTTACGTAATAGAAGATAATACTAAGTTCATGATCTGAATTATTAGTAAGACAAAATTACTTATATAGGTCAGATGAGAAATGGATAGTTTGTTGATATCTATTTACTGTATTATTTAATTTCATTAGATATTAAATAGTTAATGTCTAATGAAATTTATTGAATAACGTTTCGTGAGTGTTGGTATAAAAATGTTGATTAAATTTGAAGGTGGTGCTTCACCTTTAGCTAACTTTAATGCTAATTCAGCAGCTTGTTCTGCCATTGTTTGTAATGGATAACGAATGGTGGTTAATTTAGGGTGTAAATAACGTGATAAAACGAGATCATCAAAACCAATGATCGAAATATCGTTTGGAATCTCAATATCATTATCATAAAGTACAGACATTGCACCAGCTGCCATTGAGTCGTTATAACAAGCGATTGCGGTGATATTGTTGTTTCGTTCAAGCAATGACATCATTGCCTGTTCGCCACCTATTTCATTTGGTAAACCAATAGCGATCAGGTTTTCATTAACGTTGATACCATGTTCTAACAATGCGTCTTTATAACCTTGTAAACGATCAGATGAATCAGAGATGTTATGATTTGAACATAAATAACCAATTTTAGTATGTCCATGTTGAATTAAATGCTTGACTGCAAGATAAGAACCATAGCGATCATCAAGGGCAATACAGCGCTTTTCGAACCCTTTTACAATGCGGTTAATCAGAACCATTCCTGGCACTTGTTGCATAAATTTTTTAAGGGTACAATCGGGGATCATTTTGGCATGTACAACTAACGATGAACAGCGATGTTCAATCAATTGAGTAATGGCATTATATTCTTGTTGCTCATTATGATAACCATTGCCAATCAACAAAAAATGCCCAGTTCGTGAAGCAACTTTTTCAACGGTACTAACCATAGCGCCAAAAAACGGATCTGAAACATCGGCTACAATAATACCAATGGTATTCGAATTTTGCTGTGACAAAGCTCGTGCATTAGCATCAGGATAGTAGTTTAATGTTTCCATGGCATTTTTTACGGTAACTCGTGTATTATCTCGCACGTTATTTGCGTTATTAATCACGCGAGACACGGTTGCAACTGATACTTTTGCTAAACGTGCAACATCTTTTATTGTCGCCATAAAAAACCTTATTAATTAATTACCACTGATAAAATATTTATGCTCAATATATTGTCAATATAGCGATTTGACGGTCATCAACAATATAAAAAAATAGGTACATAAAGCGAAAGTTAACTATCTTCTTTTGCTGACATCTTTAAGCTGATTAGACTTGCAATAGTCTTAATATATGACTTAATTAACTATAATAAGGTAAAAAAAAGTGTTTGCCAATAATATCATTAACGTATCAACAACCACAATCGTTTTAGTAGTAATTGAATATTGAGGAGGATTAGTAATTTAACTCATTCCTCCTGCTAGTTAGTTGCTAAATAATTAAGTTAAGGGCGTTAATAATATTAGTTAGCAGTCACTTTTATTAACATTGCTGTTGCCGGATCAAGCACTGGTAAAGGCAATCCCACATGCATTAACCAATTACCAGTCAGGATTGTTTGAGTCTTCATCCATTGCGGTAATGTTTTCATAACATGGCCATTTATTGTAGGATCGATGTTATCAGGCATATCTAGCACCTCAATTTGGTATAGCTTATCGGCTAACAAGCCTGTTAATCGCAAATTACCACTTAACGCATAAGTTGGTAATGTTAATTGAGCAATGATAAACGCAGCTTCTTTTTTATCTTGGCTTACAACACCATAACTTTGCATCGCTGGGCTATCATCAACATCTAAACGTACAGTGTTACCACTATGTAATAAAGAACGCAACTGCTTATGTAAACTAATATAATGTGCAAAGCCTTTTTGTTCTTGCTCAGGCTCCTTCACTGGATCGAGTTCAACGCCCATATGACCAAATAAAGCTGTTAAACCACGCAAATTCATATGCAGTTCGCGGAATGTGGTATGACATAAAGCACCGCCAATATGCGCACCCATCACTTCTGGTGGGAAAAAGTAACTCATACCACGTTGAATTATTTGTCTATCTAATGCATCATTAGAATCCGAAGTCCAAAACCGTTGTGTACGCTTTAACATCTCATAATCGATGCGCCCTCCTCCTGATGAGCAAGATTCAATTTCAACATCAGGGAATTTTTCTTGCAAAATATCAAGTAATCGGTAAAGCGCTTTAGTTTGACCTAAAATTGCTGGATTACCTTTATGGCCTGGTTGAACAATTTCTCGATTCATATCCCATTTAATATAATCAATGTCATAACTACCGAGTAACCATGTTAGTCTTTCAAGCAGATATTCAAAAACCTCGGGGCGTTGTAAATCAAGTAAATATTGATGGCGACCTTCTGGCTGATGATAACCTGGTAGCTCAAGCAACCAATCTGGATGGGTACGATAAAGATCTGAATTTTTATTGATCATCTCTGGCTCAACCCAAATACCAAATTCCATACCAAGGTCTTTAACGTGTTTAATCACTGGTTCTAAACCGTTTGGATATTTTCGTTCATCTAAATACCAATCTCCTAAGCCTTGATAATCATCGTCACGGTTACCAAACCAACCATCATCAATAATAAAGCGTTCCACACCAATTTGGGCGGCTTTAGTTGCCATTTTCATAATATAATCAGGGTTATGGTCAAAAAAAATGCCTTCCCAAGTATTGAGATGGACAGGACGGGGTTTATTTTTAGTAAATTTAATAATGTGACTACGTAAAAACTCATGAAAGTGGTGGCTCATTTTATTTAAGCCTTCATCACTATAGGTCGCATATAACCAAGGTGTACTTAAAGATTCATTTTTAGCGAGTGATATTTCACCAGCAAGATATAATGCTTCAGCTTGAATAAAACGCTTACCATTACTTTTGACGGCAACTTGAATACGATGGTTACCACTCCAACCCAAATGAATCCCCCAAACTTCGCCAGTTTGTTCTTTGAAACCTTCTGTACCAATCATCATACCAGGGAAATACTCGTGTGATGTTCTACCTCGGCGATTTTCTTGTAAATAACCGCAATGGGATATTTTGATTCGATGGGGGAAGAACTCTTTAATCCAACGACCACTAAACGCCATTAATTCTTGAGCTCGTTCAGGAATAGGAAGTGTAACCGAAAAACGATTAACTTGATATGGCTCGTTACCCAAATTGGTTAAGGTATTTTGACATTGTAGCACTCCACTTTTATCTAAAATAAAATAACTAGTTAAACGAAGTTTAGCAATACTATCTTCACTAATAATAGTAATGTTATTATCTGTGTTAATGACATCTTTGGTAACAAAAACGGGAGACCAATCTTTACCATTTCGATGTCCTTCAAGCCCTGGCGTACTAAAATTACCTAAACCTTCTTCCGGACAAAGGGTGAACGGCACATTAGTGTCTATACGAGAATTAGGTACAGCAGGGAGCAGCATTTCAACCGCTTTAGGTTGTAAATTATGTAATCGTTTACCAAAATAGCATAATTCAGCATAAGGAGTAGTGCGGAACAAGACATCTATATAGTTATTTTTAAGACGATAATTCATAATGACTCCAATCTTATAATTTGTCATTTATATAAAATAAAAGCAATTTACCTAAAAAAATATCTTTAATTTCATATTTTGTGATTAAGATCTCATAAATTGTAATCGATTTCATTTATCAGGTCCTTGCTTTTAATTTAGACTTTAAAACCATTTGTCATAAAATGAATATGCGAATTGTTGGTTATTTGTGTTATTATGAGATTATTTATAGGTAAATATTGGGAATATAATGAAAAAACAAAATATTATTGCGATGCTTTCGCTTTTTGCGATTTTTTTTGATACTTACGCTATAGACAAATATGTGTCTGATGATGTTGATGTTTATTTGCATCGAGGCCCTGGTTCACAATATGCATTTTCTAACGCGGTTAAAGCTGGCGAAAAAGTCGTTGAGCTTGAAAAGAGCGCAGATGGTAAATATACCCGCATTCAACTTAAAAATGGGCGTGTAGCTTGGATTGAAACTTCTAAACTAAATGAACAACCTAGCTATAAAGAACGCTTACCATTGTTAGAAGCAAAGCTGGCAGAATATCAAGATAGAGTTGATAACGCTGAAGCTTATCAACAAAAATTGGTGAGTGATTATGTCCAAAAATTGCAATCGGCTGAAAAATCAATTGAAACACTACAAAATAAAAATGAAGCTTTAGAGCAAAAGGTAAAAGAGCAAGGAGCACGAATTGAATCAATGCTAAATCAAGTGGATGATAAACGTCGAGATCTTATTGTAACTTGGTTTACCTATGGTGGTCTTGTTGCTGGCGGAGGTCTTATTTTAGGACTTATATTACCAAGTATTATATCTAGTCGACGCAAAAAAGATCGTTGGATGTGATAGATGAGTAAAATTTATCTTGTAGGGGGAGGAGTACGAGATAGATTGTTACATCTGCCAGTTGCCGACCATGATTGGGTTATTGTTGGCGCTACCCCAGACGAGCTTTTGGCGTTAGGATATCAACAAGTGGGTAAAGACTTCCCAGTGTTTTTACACCCTGACACAAAAGAAGAATACGCATTGGCTCGTACTGAACGTAAATTCGGTAAAGGGTATACTGGATTTATATGCGATTTTGGTAAAGAAATCACATTAGAACAAGATCTTATGCGCCGTGATTTAACCATTAACGCCATAGCCATGGATGAAAACGGCAATATCATCGATCCTTATCATGGTGTTGATGACATTAAACATAAAATCTTGCGCCATATCTCACCAGCTTTTCGAGAAGATCCACTACGTATATTACGTGTGGCACGCTTTGCTGCGCGTTTTCACCAATTAGGTTTTATAGTAGCGCCACAAACTTTAGAACTGATGAAACAAATGGTATCCGCTGGTGAGGTTAGTTATCTAACACCAGAGCGTGTATGGAAGGAAACTGAAAAGGCATTGTCGACTTTAAATCCCCAAATCTATTTTCAAGTGCTACAACAATGTGGAGCACTTAAGTTGCTGTTTCCATCGTTAGGTTTATCAACCGATATTATTAATGCATTAAAAAAATCTGCTTTATTAACAGATGATTTAACTATCCGTTTTGCTGTGTTGTGTGCACAGTTACCTAACAAGTCAACAGCTGAAGTATTATGTGCAAAATTTAAAGCTCCCAATAACTATACTAAAGTAGCCATCATGGTTCAGCAATATCGTCACGATCTTGAGAGAGTGCAAACACTTACTGCAGAACAAATTGTTTCTTTACTAAATAGTATTGATGTATGGCGCAATCCTTCGCATCTTGACCAATTAATTATTGCAAGCCAAGTTTTTGCTAAAACAACATCATTTACACAAGCAAATTATCTAAAAAAAGCTTATAAAATTGCCAATGATGTCAATGTGCAACAAATCATTGCTGAAGGATATATAGGAAAACAAATTTATTTTGAGTTACAAAAAAGGCGAATTGAAGCGTTATTAAACTGGATTTGATTGCATCTTAATCAATCATCATTTTTTTTCAAAATATCTTAAAAAAAGGGTTGACGATTTGACGTAACACAAGCATAATGCGCCTCGCAACGTTGGTTATGGTGTTGCAAATGAATGGCTACGTAGCTCAGTTGGTTAGAGCACATCACTCATAATGATGGGGTCACAGGTTCGAATCCCGTCGTAGCCACCATTAATATTAGGTAGTACTTTTACCGGAAGTATTCAGTGCGGGTGTGGCGAAATTGGTAGACGCACCAGATTTAGGTTCTGGCGCCGCAAGGTGTGTGAGTTCAAGTCTCTCCACCCGCACCATTTAATATTAACTTCTATCTTTGTTGGGGTATAGCCAAGCGGTAAGGCAGCGGGTTTTGATCCCGCCACGCCCAGGTTCGAATCCTGGTACCCCAGCCAATTCAATCTGCTTAATGTTTTGATATCTGATGATTCAGTTTATTTTTGCAATTTGCTTTTCGATTATTCCTAAACGGATATAGTGAAATTGGTAGAAGCGCTAGATTCAGTTCCAGCTCGGAAAAGTGTGAAGATTTAAATTTTATTATCCGCACTAGTATTACTTTATATTAATTGGGGTATAGCCAAGCGGTAAGGCAGCGGGTTTTGATCCCGCCACGCCCAGGTTCGAATCCTGGTACCCCAGCCAATTCAATCTCCTCACTATTTTGATAGCTAATCATTCAGTCTATTTTTACCAAGTTACTTTTTCTATTGTTTCTAAATGGGGTTGGTGGAATTAGTATAAATGATAAATTTAGGTTCTAGTTCTGAAAGGTGTGCGGATTCAAGCCTCACTATCCGTACCAGATATCACTTCATATTAATTGAAATATAGCTACGAAAGAGAAAAGCGGATTCTTATTCCGCAACTGAGTGATTCGGTGTCTTTCTATTTTTAAATAAAACAAATGAAAACAACTAAATAATTAAATATTTTTTTATTTATTTTTCGGATGGCGATTAATTGGCGGTTGTTTTTATTTTTAAATCTAAAAATCAGTTTGCTATT